>NZ_RAWR01000088.1:0-38645 GCF_003986945.1 Corallococcus sp. AB018
GACCCCGCCCGCCCCGTCCGCGGACGCGGCGCTCCGTCGGCTCCAGTCAGACGATGTCTCGGTGGTGCTGGAGATTCCGCCCCGCTTTGGTCTGAACCTCCGCCGGGGCTCCGGCCCCGAGGTGCTGGCGCAGGTGGACGGCGCCATGACCTTCCGTGGCGACACCGTCGAGCAATACGTCCAGGGGGTCCACAACCGGATGCTCCGGGATCCCGCGAGCGGCTTCCACTCCGCCAGCGCGCAGGAATCCACGGCCAACATCGAAGAGCGCTACCTCTACAACCCCACCTTCAAGAGCATCTACTCCATCGTGCCGAGCGTCCCGGCGCTGCTGCTGCTGCTCATCCCGGCCATCCTCATGACGGTCAGCATCGTGCGTGAGAAGGAGCTGGGGTCCATCATCAACTTCTATGTCACGCCCACGGGGAGGCTGGAGTACCTGCTTGGAAAGCAGCTGCCCTACGTGGTCATCGGCATGGCCAACTTCTTCATCCTGACCGCGCTGGCGCTTGTGGTCTTCGGCGTCCCCATCAAGGGCAGCTTCCTGACGTTGGTGGTCTGCGCGCTGTTCTACGTCATGGCGACGACAGGCATTGGGATGGTGACGTCCACCTTCACCGGCAGCCAGGTCGCGGCCGTCTTCGTCACGGCCATCCTGACCATCGTGCCGACCATCCAGTTCTCCGGCCTGTTGCAGCCGGTCTCCACGCTCCAGGGTGGGGCCAAGGTCGTCGGCTCCATCTGGCCGGCCACCTATTACATGCACGCCAGCCTGGGCGCCTTCACCAAGGGACTGGGCGCGGGCCTCATCATGAGGGACGTCGCCTTCCTGGCCGTGTGCGTCCCCCTCCTTCTGGCCATCAGCGTCCTCGGCCTGAGAAAGCAGGAGAAGTAGCAGTGAACTCGCTGCTGAACATCCTGTGGCTCGGGCTCAAGGAAATCCGCAGCCTGCTCAGCGACGCGGTGCTGGTCGTGTTCGTCGTCTATGCGTTCACCCTGGCCATCTACGTCCAGGCCACGGGGACCTCCAGCGAGGTGAACAACGCGTCGATTGCCTTCGTCGACGAGGACGGGTCCGCGTTGTCCAAGGAACTGCTCAACGCGTTCTATCCGCCCCGCTTCAAGTCGCCGGAGGTCATCACCGAGGATGCCATCCAGCCGGACATGGACCGGGGCCGGTTCATGTTCGTCGTGGTGATTCCGCCGCGCTTCGAGCACGACCTGCGCGCGGGGCGCAATCCGGACGTCCAGCTGAACATCGACGCGACCGCCATGCAGCAGGCGGGCATCGGCTCCGGCTACATCAAGAACATCCTCAACGACCGCATCTCGTCCTTCCTCAAGCGCACGGAGCAGACGGGACCGAAGCCCGTCAACCTCATCGTCCGCAAGCTCTTCAACCCCAACGGGGTGTCGTCCTGGTTCAAGAGCGTAGTGGCCATCATCAATCAAATCACCCTGCTGACGGTCGTCCTCACGGGCGCGGCGGTCATCCGCGAGCGCGAGCACGGAACGCTGGAGCACCTGCTGGTGATGCCGCTGACTTCGTTCGAGATCGCCATGGCGAAGGTCTGGGCCAACGGCCTGGTGATTCTCGTCGCGACCGGGGCTTCGCTGTTCCTGGTCGTGCACCTGGCGCTGAAGGTGCCGTTCGCCGGCTCGGTGGTGCTGTGGTTCGTCGGCGTCGTGCTCTACCTGTTCTTCGCCACGGCGCTCGGAATCTTCCTGGGGACCATCTCCCGCTCGATGGCGCAGTTCGCGCTGCTCATCATCCTGGTGGTCCTGGTGCTGATGCTGCTTTCCGGCGGGAGCACGCCCGTGGAGAGCCAGCCGAAGTGGCTGCAATACGTCACGTACCTCCTGCCTGCCCGGCACTTCGTCAGCTTCTCGCAGGTCATCATCTACCGCGGCGGAGGGCTGTGGGCCGTCTGGCGCCAGTTCCTGATGGTGAGCGCGGTGGGCGTGGGCTTCTTCGTCTACAGCCTGGCGCTGTTCCGGAAGTCCATCGCGGTGAGCAAGTAGGGCCATCGGAGAGATGGAAGACGGGCCCGGGGAGGCCCTATCCTCCGGGCGATGAGACTGCTCCCCCGACTCCACCTCTTCGAGTTCCTCGACCAGTCGTGGCTGCCCGCGCCGCTGCGCCGTGGCGAGGTCGACTACCTGCACGTCGTGCTCGACAAGACGCGCCCCTACGACTCCGTGGCCCCCCAGCTGGCGGATCTGCTGCGCATGTCCGGCACGAACCGCATCATCGACCTGTGCTCGGGAACGGGAGGACCCTGGCGCACCCTGCTCCCAGCGCTGCGCCGGGTGCACAGTGAGGCGGAGGTGGTCCTCACCGACCTCCACCCCACCCCGGTGCCGGAGCTGCCCGAGGGCGCTCGGTACCAAGACACTCCGGTCGACGTCATGCACATCCCGGAGGAGCTCACCGGGTTGCGCACCCTGTTCGAGGGATTGCACCACTTCCGCCCGAAGCAGGCGAAAGCCCTCCTCGCGGACGCCGCCACGCGCGGCGTTCCCATCGCGGCCTTCGAGCTCACACAGCGCTCGCTGCTGTACGTCCTCTTCCAAATCCTGCTCATCATCCCCCTGGTATGGGGCTTCACCCTGCTCATCCGGCCCAGGCAGTGGTGGCGGCTGGTCCTCACCTACCTGGTGCCCATCATCCCCCTGCTCATCCTCTGGGATGGCGTGGTGTCGTCGCTGCGGACCTACACACCGGAAGACCTCGAGGAGCTGACGGAGGGGCTCGATAACGACGGGTACAAGTGGCACCACGGCGTTCACAAGGCGAACGGAATGAGCATCACCTACCTCATCGGACTGCCTCGGCCCCGGTAGGAATTGAACCCAAGAAAAACGATCAAAATACTCAAAACACTCCTACCTCCTTGGGGTGCCCCTTGGAAGGCAAAGCCTCGCAGCCCACCCTCCGTCCGCTGTGAACCGGGAAGGAGAGGCGATGCATGTAAGGAATTGGAGTGCCCTGCTGTGGTTGGGTCTGGCAGGGGTGGGCTGTGGTGGATTGCAGGGTGATGACGTGGCAGGGGAGCCCGGGGCCCCGCTGGCGGAGGCCGTCCCCGTGGCCACGGTGGAGGACGACTCCCGCGAGGTGACGGCCCAGGCGTGTCCCCCCGGGGTGGCGGCCCGGGTGGCGGCCATCACGCCCCCGGGGTTCGCGGGCTTCATGGGGGAGCTCACGAACGTCCAGGGGACGCTCTACTTCGTCACCTCCTCCTTCGACACCGGTTCGTTCCTGTGGCGCAGCGACGGCACGGAGATGGGAACCGTCCCGCTGAAGGCGTTTCCGGGCCCCCCCGGCGTCTATCAGCCCCAGAGCCTCGTCGCGGTGGGCAACACGCTCTTCTTCCAGACCCGCACCGACACCACCGGCATGGAGCTCTGGAGCAGTGACGGAACGGCGGGTGGGACCCGGCTGGTCAAGGACATCACTCCCGGCTCGGAAGGCTCCGGGATGACCAACGCCACGGAGCTCAATGGCCGCCTGGTGTTCTTCCGCTGGGTGCCGCTGCCGGGAGGTGGGGCCAGGCCGGAGCTGTGGCGATCCGACGGGACGGCGGCCGGCACGCTGCGGGTGAAGGACTTCGGCGGACTCACGAATCTGGGCTACTACACGTTGAAGGCCGGCAACGCGTTGCTCTTCATCTTCTCCGAGGACACGGGCACCACGCTGTGGCGCACCGACGGCACGCAGGCCGGGACCACCTCCGTCAAGCGGCTGGACTCGGGGCCCACCTACCTCACGGACGTGAGCCGCCCGGGTGAGCAGCCGTTGTTCATCCTGGAGGACGGCCCCAACTTCGAGGTGTGGAAGACGAATGGCACCGCCGCGGGAACCATTCGCCTGGACGCCTTCGGAAAGCGGGTGAACCTGCTCGGGACGCTGGGCGCGAATGTCTATCTGACGTCCGTGGAGAATTCAGACCCGGCCCGGCTGCGCATTGATCGGCTCTCGTTGAACGGCGGTGGCAAGACGAAGGTCATCACACTGCCCAACCCTTACGCGCCCGGCGAACTCGCGTATCCCGTACTCCAGACGGCGGTGATCTCCGGCATCGACATCTACTTCACCATGGCCATCGAAGCCGACCACCCTGGGCCATTGGAGGTGTCGCTGTGGGCGACGAATGGGACAGCCGCGGGGACCCGCAAGCTCTTCGACAGCCCTGGTCCGGACTACGAGGACCGCTTTCCTGTGTTCGCCACCGGCACGGGCCAGGTCCTGTTCGGCGGCACGCCGGAGCAGGGCAGTCCCGCCTTCCCCTACTTCACCCGGGGCTCCGTGGCGACGCAGGGCCGGCTGGCGGACATCCACTCTCCGGACTCGTTCACTCGCGTGGGCAATCGCATCTTCTTCACCGCCGTCAACGGCGCCGACGAGGGTCAGCTGTGGTCCGTGCCGGCCACCTTCAGCTGCCCGCCAGGGCTGACAGGCCCGAGGGAGTAGGCAGGGACGACGCCGGGGCGCTGAGCCGCCCCGGCGTTGAGGTACACTCCGGCAATCACTCGCTGGACGGCCCCGTACAGCGGCTTCGCCTCGACGGCGGTCCGCCAGCTCGCGACCCGGTCTCGCGACACTCCTACCTCCTTGGGATGCCTCTTGGAACGCAAAGCCTCGCAACCCACCCTCCGCGCGTCGTGGACCGGGAGGTGTGGACATGCATGCAAGGAATTGGGGCACCCTGCTGTGGTTGTGTCTGGCAGGGGTGGGCTGTGGGGGATTGCAGGGAGATGAGCTGTCGGGTGGGCCTGGGCCTTCGCCAGCGGAGGCCCTCCCCGTGGCCACGGTGGAGGACGACTCCCGCGAGGTGACCGCCCAGGCGTGCCCTCCTGGGGTGGCGGCCCGGGTGGCGGCCATCACGCCCCCGGGTTCCGCGGGCTTCATGGGGGAGCTCACGAACGTCCAGGGGACGCTCTACTTCGTCACCTCCTCCTTCGACACCGGTTCGTTCCTGTGGCGCAGCGACGGCACGGAGGCGGGAACCGTCCCGCTGAAGGCGTTTCCGGGGCCGCCGGGCGTCTATCAACCCCAGAACCTCGTCGCGGTGGGCAACACGCTCTTCTTCCAGACCCGCACCGACACCACCGGCATGGAGCTCTGGAGCAGTGACGGGACGGCGGGTGGGACCCAGCTGGTCAAGGACATCACGCCCGGATCGGAAGGCTCCGTGATGACCAACGCCACGGAGCTCAATGGCCGCCTGGTGTTCTTCCGCTGGGTGCCACTGCCGGGAGGAAGGGCCGGGCCGGAGCTGTGGCGGTCCGACGGAACGGCTGCCGGCACGCTGCGGGTGCGGAGCTTCACCAGCACCCCGGACCTGGGCAACGACACATTGAAGGTCGGCAACGCGTTGCTCTTCTTCATCTCCGAGGACACGGGCACCACGCTGTGGCGCACCGACGGCACGCGGGCCGGGACCACCTCCGTCAAGCGGCTGGACGCGGGGCCCACCTACCTCACGGACGTGAGCCGCCCGGGTGAGCCTCCGTTGTTCATCCTGGAGGACGGCCCCGACTTCGAGGTGTGGAAGACGAATGGCACCGCCGCGGGGACCGTTCGCCTGGAAGCCTTCGGCAGGCGGGTGAGCCTGCTCGGGACTCTGGGGGCGTATGTCTATCTGACGTCCGTGGACAACCCGGTGACGAAGCGGCTTCGCATCGACCGGCTCTCCCTGAGCGGCGGTGGCAAGACGGGGATCACCACCCTGCCCAACCCCTACGGTTCCGACGAGTACGCTTATCCCGCCGTGCGGACAGCCGTGGTCTCCGGCAGCGACATCTACTTCTTCATGAGCATTGGAAGCGACGCCCCCGTATCCAGGGACGTCTCGCTGTGGGCGACGAATGGAACGGCCGCGGGGACCCGCCAGCTCTTCGACAATCCCAATGTGGAGTACGGGTACCGCTACCCGCTGTTCGCCACCGGCAAGGGTCAGGTCCTGTTCGGCGGCGCGCCAGACCCCATCGGGCCCGTCTTCCCCTACTTCACCCGGGGCTCCGTGGCGACGCAGGGCCGGCTGGCGGACATCCACTTTCCGGGCTCGTTCACCCGCGTGGGCCATCGCATCTTCTTCACCGCCCTTGATGACGCCGAGGAGGGCCAGCTGTGGGCCGTGCCGGCCACCTTCAGCTGCCCGCCAGGGCTGACCGGCGCAGGGGAGTAGGCAGGGACGGCGCCGGGGCGCTGAGCCGCCCCGGCGTTGAGGTACACTCCGGCGCTCACGCGCTGGAATGCCATCCGACCTGCTCGAAATCTCCGACCTCATCGTCGACTACGACGTCGCGACGCTCCAGCCCAGGCCGGTGTCGCGCGAAGCCGTCGTGGCCCGGCTCATGGCGAACGGGCAGCGGTCCGCCGCGCGGTTCGTGCAGCGGCTTCCCTCGTCCAACGACACGCTCGACTTCGAGGCCTGCAGCCTGGCCCTCCTGCGCTCCCACATCGAGCTGCAGCGGCTGAGCGAGGAGTTCCTTCAGGCGGACCGCATCCGCTGCGTACTGCTGCCCCTGTTGCAGGCGCTGCGCGACTCCGGCGTGAAGCCTCCGCTGCGCATCGTCGATGTCGGCTGCGGGCTTGGCTACGCAGTCCGCTCGCTCGCGGCGCATGGGCGGCTGGGACGCGACGTCGAAATCATCGGCTGTGACATGAATGTGACGCTGATTGAGAACGCCCGGCGGCTCGCGGAAGAGGAATCCCTCTCATGCGAGCTCCGGGTCGCGAACGCGTTCCAGTTGGAGCAGCCCGGACACATCTTCATCTCCACGGGCGTCCTGCATCACTTTCGCGGGAACGACCTGAGCGCGTTCTTCGCCGGCCAGCGGCAGGGGCACGCCTTCGTGCACTACGACATCCAGCACTCGGTGCTCTCGCCCTGGGGCTCGTGGATGTTCCACCAGGCCCGCATGCGGGAGCCGCTCGCGCGCCACGATGGCGTGGTCTCCGCACGGCGCGCCCATCCCACGCAGACCCTGCTGTCGGCGGCCAGGGCTGCCACGGGGTTCACCTGCGCGTCCCTGGATGGGGCCCGCAACCTCCTCGGCGCCATGCTCCGGCCCATGACCGCCACGGTGGGAACGCGCGCGGACCTGTGGGAACCGCTCCAGCGCCACCTGGGCCCGCTGCGCGCACGGCTGGGACCCACTTCATGAACGCTGGCCTTCCGGTGCTGCTCGCGCTGCTCGCCGTCACCGATGCCTCGTTCTGCGGCTTCCGGGTGGCCGCGGGCCGCGATGCCCGCATCTTCAAGGCCGACTACTACCGGGCCGCCATCCGCCGGGGGATGGGGCGGGGACTCTTCACGACCGCGCTGGTGGGTGCTGGCATCGCCGGGGCCTGCCTGTTCTCACCGGGTCTGTTCCCCCAGCTGCTCGTCTGCGCGCAGGCGATCCTCTGGGTGCTCCTGCCGTACGCCACCCTGACGCTGATGGGCATGGGCGTCTGGGCCGCCGCGGAGGCCGACGTGCGGACGCTCGCGAGCGTGGTGGTCCTGGGGCCGTTCACGCTGATCCGCCCCTGGGTCATCGCCACGGCGGCCGTCGCCGGCGCGTGGAAGGCTCCGGGCTTCACCGCCGCGCTCGTCACGGTCGCGGCGTGCGGCGTCCAGCTCGCACTCGAACCCTGGCTGAACGCAGGCATGCGGCCCCGGCTTCCTGTCGGTGGGTCCGGTGAGACCGTGAAACACAAAGCCACACGTGCTTCCTGACACTTCCGGGGGCCCTACCCTGCCCTGCCTTGCCCGCTCCTCCGTCCCTTTCTAGGATTCAGGGCTCCGCTGATCTCCCCCTCATCCCCTGGAGTCCTCACCATGCGGTACACGCGCAAGAACATCTCCGAGCTGCTCGACACCGTGCAGGGCAACCCCGACGTGACGGGCTTCTGGACGTCCACGGTCGGCGGCTACACGTACAACATCACCCCGTCGGCGGGCGGCTACATCTACCAGGACATCTACAACCCGAATCACCGGATGTGCGAGGACGGTGGCCAGGTCGTCATCGAGGACCGGTCCCAGGTGGGCTGCTACTAGCGCCCCGCTTCGCCGTCTCCCCACGCCACTCCCGGAGCACTCCCATGCGTTACACGTGCAAGAACGTCAGTGACCTGTTGAACGAGGTGCAGGGCAGCCCGGATGTCCAGGGCTTCGGCACCTCCACCTTCGCCGGCTCCACCTGGAACCTGGTTCCCTCCTTTGGCGGCGGCGCTGTCTGGCAGAACTACTGGACCTACCAGTGGACCTGCGAGGACGGCGGCACCGTCACCGCCGAGGACCGCTCCACGTTCGGCTGCTACTAGCCCTCGGCCCGCGCCTTCCTTTCCGCCGTTCCACCCGTCACACGGAGGTCCCCGATGCGATTCACGCGCAAGGATGTCTCGGAGCTGCTGGAGCAGGTCAACGGAGGCCCGGACGTCCAGGGCTTCGCCACGTCGAACTTCTCCAGCACCACGTACACGCTCGTCGCCTCGGGACCGGGAACGGTCTGGCAGGACCTCTACAACTCGGCCCACCGGCTGTGTTCCGAGGACGGCGCGACGTCCCCCTCCGAGGACTGCGGCGGCGGCGCCTAGCCTCGCGGTCCGCTGTGCCTTCCCCGCTTCCCCCCGTCTCGCGGTCCCCTCATGAACACGCGCCTTACCCTGATCCTCAACACCCACATGCCGCAGGTGTTGGGCGAAGGGTCCCTCTTCGATGAGCCGGAGAACTGGCTCTTCGAAGCGCTGACGGAGACGTACATCCCGCTGTTCCGGATGTTGGAGCGCTGGGACGCCCAGCGCTTCGCCGGCACGCTGGTGATGTCCTTCACCCCGTGCCTCTTCGAGCAGCTCGTCGCCTGCGAGGAGCGCTACACCGGCTACCTCCAGCTGCTGAAGCGCATCGCCACGCGCGAGCTGGAGCGCACGTCGCGGTTGGAGCTCTACAACCGCTACGAGAAGTTCCCCCAATCCCTGTCGGACGAATCGCTCGCACGGGTCCACCGCACCGCGGGCATGTACCTGCGCCGCGTGGAGGACAGCCTCGCGTTCCTGCGCCAGCACAGCCTGCGGGACGTGTTCGCCTCGCTGGGGCGCTCACGGGCGTCCAACGTGCAGCTGTGGACCTCCACGCCGCAGCACAACTTCCTGCCCTTCTTCCAGCCCGCCGTCGCGGACCGGCTGGTGGCGCGAGGCGTGGAGTCCTTCCAGGACCTCTTCGGCCGCGAGCCGGACGGCCTCTGGCTGCCCGAGTGCGCCTTCCAGCCGGGCCTGGAGCGCGTGCTCACGCGCCATGGCATCCGCCGCACCGCGCTCAGCCTGACGGGCATTGGCGCGTCCCAGGCCCAGGACCCCAGCGGCGTGTTCCGCCACGAGGACCTGGAGGTGATGGTCCACGACTACCGCATCGGGCTGTACCTGTGGAAGTCGCCCGAGTCCACGTTCCCCGCGCACCCGGTGTACCGCGAGTTCTTCCGGGACGTCGGCTTCGACGTGCGGCCTGAATACTTCGAGGAGCTGGGCGTGCCCGTGCCCGCGAACAAGCGGGGGCACGTGTGGACGGGCCTCAAGTACCAGGCGGTGACGGGCCAGAAGGTCGACCTGGGCCAGAAGGCCCTCTACGACGTGGACGCGGCCCGCACCCAGGTGAAGCAGCACGTGCGCGAGTTCTGGGAGCTGTTGGACTCGCGCCGCTCGCTCGTCCAGGACGGGCAGACGTTCGTGCTCGCGTTCGACACGGAGCTGTTCGGCCACTGGTGGCACGAAGGCATCGAGTGGCTGGAGGGCGTCATGCAGCCCGCCGCGCCCGTCGAAATCCAGGCCGCCACGCCGCCGCCCGCGCCGCCGTCGCTGCCCCGGCTCTACTATTCGACGTGGGGGCGCGACTTCTACAGCGAGCACTGGCTGACGCCGGGCAACGCGTGGATGTACGCGCTCATCAAGCTGGTGGAGGCGCAGCTGCCGGAGCCGGTGGACGCGGAGACGCGCGAGACGTGGCGCCGCTTCGAGGTCTTCAGCGGCAGCGACCTGCTCTTCATGATTCCGGATCCGACGCAGCGGGACCGGGCGAGGGCGCTGTTCCTCGCGCGCTACGCGGATGTCGTGTCGCGGCTGAAGGACTTCTCCTCCGAGCTGCTCACGTCCTTCCCGGTGGACCCCTTCAAGTGCGTGCTCATCCAGGTGAGCAAGGCCGACGAGAAGGAGCAGCCGCCATTCCTGCTGCGCCGGCTGTCTCTGGAGGGCGTGAACACCGGAGCGCGCCGGGAGCTGACGCTGGACGCGGAGGTGCTGGAGGTCGCGGGCCTGCGCGTCGCGTTCCAGTACTTCCTGTTGCACCCGCAGGGCCGCTACGCGCTGCGCGTGGAGGGCTCCGAGCGCGAGCACGTCTTCCAGATGCCGGACTACGGCGTGCCGCTGCTCATCGCGCCGGACACCCGCACCTATCCCAAGTACGACCCGGAGGTGCTGTACCAGAAGCTGGGTGAAATCTGGGAGGGCGACCAGCGGCTGCCCCTCAAGATGAACCCCACGCTGCGCAGCCGCCACATGTACACGCGCGCGCAGGTGATGGAGGTGCTCGCGGGCAAGCGGACCGCCGTCTTCAAGTACAACAAAGAGGGCTACGCGCTGCTGCGCTTCCGCGACCGGAGCCCGGCCCCGGCGTGCGTCGTCTTCGACGACACGGTGACGCTCAGCGACGCGGGCACGTACATCCAGGCGGGTGAGCTGTCCGTGCCCGTGGTGAACGACCCGGCGGCCATCGCGAGTCATGACTTCGACGCGGTCGTGTTCACCTGCTCGCTCAACTTCGAGACGGAGGTCCCGCACGTCCGGGCGCTGCTGGAGGTGGCCACGCGCAGGCGGCTGCCGGTGGTGTCGCTGTACGACGACATCCTCTATTACGACCTCTTCGACGGGCTGGAGCCGGACCCCCACCTCTTCTTCCGCGTGGCGGTGCCGGAGCAGGACGCGCTCGCGAAGCCGGGCCCGGAGGACTACGCGCCGCGCAACCTGCTGGGCGTGTTCGGCACGGACACGGTGCAGGGCAAGTTCACCACGCAGGTCTACCTGCGCGAGGCGCTGGCGAAGCACGTGCGCGTGCGCCACCACGCCACCGAGCCCACGGGCATCCTGCTGGGCTCCGACACGGGCTACTCGCGCGTGCTGCGTGTGGAGCCCCCGCAGCGGCTGGCGTTCGAGCGGCGGATCATGCAGGAGCTGGCGAACGACTGCGACCTGGTCATCACCGGCGGGCAGAACGGCCTGCTCTACGTGCCGCAAGGCATGGACAAACGGGCCAACGCCTCCACGCTCATCTACGAGACGTTCCTGCCGCGCCTGGTGGTGCTGACCGTGGCGGTGGATACGAAGCCGGAAGACGTCATCGCGACGCGCGAATATCTGGAGTCGCTGGCCCGCGAGCACAACGTGCCCTGCACGGTGGTGGGCCTTGCGATGATGGGCGGGCGCAAGCTTCTGGGCAGCCGCTGGACGGAGACGTGGTTCCTGGGCGTCCGGGACGAGGTGCTGGAGGAGGCGCGGCGGAAGATGGAGCAGCACACCGGCCTGCGCGTCCACGCCATTCCGGAGGAAGTGGACGCGCTGGCGCGGAGCGTGCTCACGCACCTGTGATGGAAGCGGGCGGCGCGATGCAGGAAGAAGGGGCTCCCGGGCTGCGGCAGTCGGCGCGCTATCTCGCCGCGCTGCTGCGGCTCCTGCGTCCCGCGTGGGGCTCGCTCTTGAGGAGCGCGCTCCTGGGCCCGGTCATCACCGGGCTCTTGCTCATTCCGCCCTTCCTCACGCGGCTGTTGTTCGACCACGTGTCGTCCCCTCGGGACCTGGGGCTTCTGCACGTGCTGGTGCTGAGCATCCTCGCCGCGTCGGTGGCGGCGGCGCTCGTGGAGTCACTGTTCGGCTACTACTCCGCGTACCTCACGGTGAAGCTGGAGAGCTCCGCCACGCTCTATCTCTTCAACCACCTGCAGCACCTGCCGGACCGCTTCTTCTCCCGGCGTCAGGTGGGTGAGCTCACCAGCCGCTTCGACGACGCGAAGGCGGGCATGGCCCTGGTGCTGGGGTTGATCCGGCTCGTCTTCTCGCAGCTCACCTTCCTGGTCGTCATCCCCTTCACCCTGGCGTCGCTGCACTGGGAGCTGGCGCTGGCCGCCGTGGCCACGCTGCCCTTCGTGGTGGCGGTGCCGCTCGTCATCGGCCGCGCCATGGGGATGGCCTGGCAGGAGGTGATGGGCGTGCACGGCGCCCTCCAGGCGCTCCAGGTGGAGACGCTGCGGCAGAGCCGCACGACGAAGGTGCTGGCGCTGGAGCCGTTCATCTACCAGCGCGCGGCGGGGCTGATGCGGTCCGTGCTGCGGGCGCACCTGCGGGCCCACGGAGTGGAGGGGCTGATGCGGCTGTTCGAGCGCACGGTGGAGGCCGCGCAGACGGCGCTGTTCACCTGGCTGGGCTGGCGGCTCATCATCCAGGGGAAGCTGACGCTGGGCGGCTTCGTGGCCTTCGTGGCCTATGCCGCGTACCTGCGCGGGCCGGTCATCGAGGCCATCGGCTTCGTCACCGGCCTGCAGCAGCGAGGGGTCCACCTGCGCCGCTTCTTCGAGTACCTGCACGAGGCGCCGGAGCAGGACCCGGCCCGCTCGCTGACGCCGCCGGCTCCGCTGACCCAGCGGCTCTCTGGCGGGGTGGAGCTGGAGGACGTGTCCTTCGGCTACCTGCCCGGACAGGACGTCCTGCGCGAGGTGAGCGCGCGCATCCGGCCCGGCGCGGTGGTGACCATCGTCGGCTCCAGCGGCTCCGGAAAGACGACGCTCGCGAGGATGCTGACGCGGCTGGAGGAGCCGGGCCGGGGGCGCGTGCTGTTCGACGGGAAGGACGCGCGGACGCTGGAGCTGTCCGACCTGCGCCGGCAGCTCGCGGTGGTGTGGCAGGACGTGGAGCTGTACCACGGCACCGTGCGCGACAACCTCACCCTGGGGCTCCCCGCCGTGAGCGAGGAGGACCTGCGGCAGGCCGTGCGGTTGTGCGCGCTGGAGTCCGTCCTCGCCGCGCTGCCGCAGGGCTTCGACACGCCGGTGGCAGAGGCGGGCGCGAGCCTCTCCGGCGGACAGCGGCAGCGGCTGGCGCTGGCCCGGGCGGTCTTGCGCGACGCGCCCGTGCTGTTGTTGGACGAAGCCACCTCGCAGCTCGACGTGGAGACGGAGTCCGCCATCGTGCGGGCGCTGCTCGCGCGGGCCCGGGAGCGCGGACAGACGGTGGTGTTCATCACGCACCGGCTGGCCAACGCGCCCCTGGCCGACGAGGTGTGGATGCTCGCGGGAGGCCGGCTGGTGGGACAGGGGCCGCACACGGAGCTGCTCGCGCGCTGCGCGCCGTATCAGCGGCTGTTCCGTGCGGGCATGGGCGAGGCGGACGCCGCCTGACGCGGCGGAAAGGAAGGGTCCCGGTCATGGCGAACGAACTCCCACGCCCCACCGCGCAGCCGCTGCCCTCGCGGCTGCCGCTCCTGGAGGACCCGGACCACGCCGGCCTCTTCGTCGTGCGGCGCATTGGCACGCTCACGTTGCTGCTCATTTTGGTGCTCGGCGCGGGGATGGTGCTCGCGGGTTCGCTCGTGCACCTGACCGTGTCCGTTCCGGACGCCGTCCCGCCCCGCACGGAGTCCGTGTCGCTGGGCACCTATGTGTTCCGGCAGATGAAGCTCTGGAGCCCTTCGCGGCAGGGAGGCACCTCGCCGTGAAGAAGGTGGGCATCATCGACAGCGGCGTGGAGGTGGCCTTCCTGCGCGAGCACGCGATGCACCTCGCGGGAGCGGCCACCTTCTCGCTCGACCTGGACGCGCAGGTGCTGGAGGCGCGCGCCTACGAACGGGAGGAGCTGGAGGCGTGGCGGGACGGCACGGGCACGCTGGACCTGGAGGACACGCATGGGCACGGCACGGCCGTCCTGAGCATCCTCTACGACCAGGTCCGTCCCTGGCCGGACGTGGAGGTCTACGTCGCTCGCGTCCTCGACCAGAACATCCGCGGACACTCGCTGTGCCTCGTGGAGGCGATGGGGTGGATGCTCGATGAGGTGGGCGTGGACGTGCTCAACCTGAGCCTGGGCACGACCCACCGCGCGCTGGAGGCGTCCATGCGGGAGGTCACGAACCGCGCGGCGGCACGGGGCGCCATCATCGCCTCCTCCGCAGGCGGCATGCCTACCCTGCCGGCGCAGCTGGAGTCCGTGGTGTCCGTGGGCGACCCCGCCCTCATGGAGCGCGTGGGCGCGGACGTGAAGGTGGACCACGTCGTGAAGGAGCGGGAGGTGAAGCTCTACATGGGCGGCCACTGGATGCAGGTGCCCATGACGACCAGCTTCGCCTGCGCGGTGGCGGTGGCCGAGGTGCTGCGCGAGGGACCGCCTCCGGGCTGGCGGCGCAAGCCCGGCTGAAGCACCTCACGGCGCGGATGCATCCTGGGTGGGCGGCGTCACCTCCATGGCCACGTCGCCCAGGTCCAGCACGTCACCGTCCTTCATCTTCAACGGCCGGCGCAGACGCCCCTGCGAAGGGCCGCCCAGGATGAGGAGGACGCGTTCGCCCGCGCGCACCCCGCCGAGGGAGAAGCGGCCCTCCGCGTTGGAGATGTGCTCCATCAAGGGCTCCTCCCCCTCGATGAAGACGAACGCGCCAGAGACGGGCGTCTTCGTGGCCGCGTCCACCACCCGGCCCCGAACGGTGCCGGAGGCCTCCAGGGGAATGTCCACTTCGAGCACCGCGCCCGTGGAGGGCGAAGCCGTGGTCTCGCCGATGGAGCCATCCACCGTGCGCGCCGTCAGCTTCACGGGGTCGGGCGGGACGTCGCGTAACTCGAAGCGGTCGCCGGAGAACTCGAAGGGGCCTTCGCCGTTGGGCAAGTAGCCCTTCTGGAGCCGGAGCGAGAGGGTGAAGCCGCGAACAGGCTCTCCCTTGCGCACCACGCGGCCGCGAAGGAAGGCCGAAGGCCTCAGCCGCACCACCACCTCCTTTTCGAGGGTGATGGGCACGGGCTCGCTCGATCGTCCTCCATTGCGCGCGACCAACAGCGCGCGGTCCGGGTGGGTGAACCCCGGTCGGAAGGAAACGGTGAAGCGCCCCTCCACATCCGTGGGTGTCATCGACAGGGGGACGCCCTTTCCTTCCGCGGCCGTGAGGGTGATGACGGCGTGGGGCGACGGCGAGCCATCCGGCTCCAGGACGACACCCCGGTACGCGCGCTCCTCGGGCGGCTCCTCCCAGATGAACTCGACCTGGGCCGTCCGTCCCACCTCCACGCGCACCTGCTCCTGCTTGCCCTGAACGAAACGACCGCGCGCCGCGAGCGTGGCCGTGTAGGCGCCGGCGGGAAGGGTCATCCGGAAGACCCCGTCCGCGCCCACGGCGGCACTGCCGAGGGTCATCCCCGTGGCCCCCGGCTGCCTGTCCGCCATGGCCGTCACCTCCAGCTGACCCTCCGAGAGGTCTCCACGGGCCGCGCGCACCCTGCCCTCGAGGGTCCCCGTGCCATCCAGGGTGAAGTCCGCCCGGGCCGTGCGGTTCTCCTCCACGGAGACGGTCTGGCGGATGCCCGCCGTCGTCCCATCCTGGCTCGCGGAGAGGGACAGGATGCCCGTGGCGATTCCCTCGAGCCGATAGTGGCCGTCCGCGTTCGTGCGGGCCTCGATGGAGCTCAACTCCATTCCCCGGCTCCAGCCGTTGACGCCGGAGATCCGGGCCGCGGCCACCGGCGCTCCGTTCCGGTCTCGCACCTGGCCCTCCACCGCGCCGGTGCCCGAGAGCTGAAGTTCCACGGGAAAGCGTTCGCCCTGCCTGACCGTCAGGCCCCGGCGCATGGCGGGTGAGTAGCCCGAGGCCGTGACCTTCGCGTCGTAGCCGCCGGGGGCAAGCCCCCGCACGAGGAAGTGCCCCTCCGCGTCCGACACGGCGACGCCGGGGTCCGCGTCCCCGCCGGAGCGGCTGACGTCGACGCGCGCTCCCTCCACCGGCTTGCGCGAAAGCGCCTCGACGACGCGGCCCTCCAGCACCGCGCCCGGTCCCAGCTGGATGCGCACGTCGCGCACGGTGCTGCCCGCTGCGCAGAGCACTGGCAGGTCAAGCGCGCCGGACTCCTCGCCGCGCCGCGCGGACAGGAGATGGGAGCCGGGCTCCACTTCCACGGAGAAGCCGCCCTGCGCGCCCGTCGTCACCACCTGCGAGGCGCTGCCGCCGACCCGCACCTCGGCGTCCGTGGCCGGCAGGCCCTTCGAGTCCACGACGAAGCCCTCGATGACGCTCGCCAGCCGGAGCGCCAGCGTCAGCGGGCCTTCCGTGGGGATGAGCAGACGGCCCAGCACCAGGCGCGCGTAGCCGGGGGCGCGGGCCTCCAGCTTGTAGGTGCCCGGGGTGAGTCCGTCGATGCGGAAGTTCCCCCGCTCGTCGCTCGTGGCATAGACGCGCTCGTCGTCGGGAGCATCCGGGCGCTGCCAGGTCTCCAGGTCATGGGCGTGCGCCGTGAGGACGATCTCCACGAGCGGTAACGGTTCATTCGTTCCGCGCACCACCGTGCGGCCCGCGAGTGATTGCGCGGGCTCCAGGGAGATCCGCAGCGCCGTGCGCGACTCGCCGAGCGGGCGGGACACGTCATGCAGCAGAGGGGTCCGGCCCGGAGCGCGCACCGCCACGAGATAGCGCCCGGGCCCGGAGGCAAGCCGGACGTGGCCTTGCGGATCCGTGACCCCAGAGCCCATCAGCGTCCAGGTGGACGCCCGCGCCCCCCTTGCGTAGAGCCGCACGGTGGTTCCGAGTGAAGGCTTTCCATCGGACAGCACCTCCACGTCCAGGACGCCATCCGCTTCGCTCGGGGACCGCGCCGCCGGGAGCCCCTCCACGGGGGCGGAGCGCTCCGGCGTGGGCACAGGGTTCGCGGGGCGCTTCCGCGTCAGTGTGGCTTCCGCGTTGCCCTCCGGGGCGTCCGGTCCTCCTGAACGCAGCGCCCAGAACAGCACGAGGCCGCACGCGACCAGGACCGCCACTCCACCGATGAGCCACCTGCGCATGCCCGCCGTCCTCGCCCCCGTCTCCATGGGGCACATGGCCACCAGTATCCCCCGAAGCGGCGCGCGCGTCCCCGCACGGTGAAGCCGTCACGGGTGGAGCCGGCCTCCCGCGAGGAAGATGTACAGCACGCTCACGGCGCCCCCCACGAGCAGTCCCACCAGCAGCAGGATGAGCCAGGAGCTGACGGGCGCGGTGGGCCCCGCGATGGTCTGCGTCTTCCAGCGCTCGGTGTCGGCGGCCACGGCTTCCAGCTGCTGCTCCAGCCGCGCGATGTCTCCGTGCCTGGCGTCCAGTTCGGCACGGACCCGCGTGAGCTCGGCGTCGGCTTCATTGCTGGGATTCTCCATGCGTTCCATGGGCGAAGCTCCTTGGGGCTACGGAACCGGGAAGGTGGGCGGAGGTCCGCTGTCCCACGCTGGCTTGTACGTGGGACTGGAGGCCTCCGGAGGCATCCTGCCGCCTCCCCAGACGACGGCCCACTGGAGCAACACCCCTCCCAGCACTACCCCCACCACGAACGCGACGATTCGATACTCCGAAGCCGGCCGGGGCTCCTTCACGGCCCGCGCCTGCCACTTGCGGACCTCTCGGGAGCGCGCCTCCAGGGTCTGCTCCAACTCCTGCACCTTGCGCCGCGCGGCCGCCAGCTCCACCTGCGCGCGCTCAAGCTCGCTCCGGACCTCATGACCGGAGCGGCCGACCCCACCCTGGACGCGTTCCACGGACCGCACCTCCCTGTGCAGCGAGCCTACCGCAGGGCCCCGCCGTAGCGGGAATCCCTACCGGGCCACCGGCCGGAACCACGTGGGCTCGGAGCGGACCGTCGTGCCGCCCGTGAACATGCCTCCGGCGAAGAAGGCGTCCTCGAAGAAGTGGTACGGGTGGACGAGCTCCGGGCGGCTGACGGCCTCCAGCTTCGCGGCGAGCGCGTCGGGGATCCGCACGTCGAGCGCACGCAGGTTCGCCTCCAGCTGCTCCATCCGCGTCGCGCCGATGATGGTGGACGCCACGCCGGGCCGGCGCGTCACCCACGCGAGCGCCACCTGCGCGGGCGAGCGGTCCAGCTCCGTCGCCACCTCGCGCAGCACGTCCACGATGGCCCAGTTGCGCTCGGTGAAGAGCTTCTCGAAGCCCGGGTTGCCCCCGCCCTGGATGGATGGCAGCCGTCCCTCGCCCTTCGCATGTGTGCCCTCGCGGGTGTACTTGCCGGACAGGAGTCCCGACGCCAGCGGGCTCCAGGGCGTGATGGACGCGCCCAGCGCCAGCGCCGCGGGGATGTGCTCGCGCTCGATGAGCTGGCGCGGGAGCTGCTCCCCCGCCGCTGAAATGAGCCTGGCCGCTCGACTCCCGCTCGGGCAGGCGGGCATGCTGCGCGTCGCTGAGTCCCCTTCTCGTGGACTGTTATGGCGGAAGTCGGGCCGGTCCCACACCGAAAGGACAGGAACATGGCGCAGCACGGACAGCGTGTCGGTCTCTTCATGGCGCTCACGATGGCGGCGGCCCTGCTGGGCGCTCCCGCCCACGCGGCGAACACGGCGAAGAAGCCCAAGCCCTCCACTTCCGCGAAGGCGGACGCCGGAGTCGAAGACAAGGACGCGGGCACGGCCGCCACGCCGGAGAAGGACACCACCGCGTCCGAGGGCGCCGGCCGCTGCACGGGCAAGGCGAACTTCTGTGGCGTCTTCTCCCAGATGTACTGCAGCAGCCAGCCTGGATGTGCCTACATGTTCGGGTCCAATATGTGCGGCGGCGTGGCCATCGCGTGCGAGAAGGCCACCAACGAAGCGTTCTGCAAGAAGATCAAGGGCTGCTCCTGGAAGTAGCCCTCTCGCACTGCCGGGGGACTCCATGCCGAAGCGCGAATTCGACGAGGGCATCGACACCGCGACCCTCCCCCGCATCTCCATCCTGTTCATCCCCTTCGACGCGGCGAAGAAGTTCTACAAGGCCAACACCGCCAAGGGCGTGAAGGGGCTGAGCGCGACGCTGGATGACACGGGGGCGCGGGTGGACGGGGCGAACCTCGCGAACCCGCTCGTCCCCAGCATGGCCTCCAGCGCGTTCCTGCAGGGGCCGGACATCGCAGCGAAGCTCGCGGACATCGTGGAGCAGGAGTGCGACCTCATCCGCAACATGCACGTCCGCGACGCCGACTATGACGACAACCTCCAGTCATGGTTGGCGAGCAACGGCCCCCAGGCGGCGGACACGTCCCAGTGGAGCGACCGGCGCAAGAGCCGCATCGAGCGGAACCTGCGCGGCTACAAGCACTACCCCGTCTTCATCTTCCTGTCGGAGAACCCCACGGGCTCGCCCTTCCCGGACCGCATCGACGTCCCGGGCCTGGGCATGTCCTACGTGCGCAAGCACCTCATCGACGACGCGACGGTGAAGGGCATCAAGCACGTCAACGAGATTTCCCTCTACCTGCGCGAGGACATCGACGGGCAGTTGGACAACGTGAAGGAAGACGGCTTCTACCTGGAGGCCACCACGCTCACGCGGAAGACGGCGTCCATCCAGACGAAGCTGAAGTCCAAGGACGAGTACATCCTCAAGGTGACGCTCGGGAACCGGTATGGCTATTCGGTGACGGTGGCCGGGGTGCACCTGCGCGCGTCGCTGACGGGCTCCAACCCGCACGAGCGGCAGGTGGAGCGCAATGCCTTGCAGGCCTTCTGCAAGACCGAGGGCATCCAGGTGATGGTGGGGGACTTCAACATGGACCTCCAGGAGACGGCCCAGGGCAGCCGGGGCGTCTTCTTCGACGGCCGGCCGGAGACGCAGCCCACGTACATGCTGGCCCACAAGAGCAGCGCGGCCATCCCGCTCTTCCAGCAGCAGTATTCGAACTCCGCCGGCAACGCCCACTACATGGGCTACTACCAGGCGGACACGGAGCACCTGGAGCTGTCCGGTCCCGGCATGTTCGGCCTGATGGGCGCCAGCGGCTCCCGGCACCTGAAGTCCGAGGGCAAGTACTACTCGGACCATCCGTCCATCTACCTGCAGGTGAAGTCCACGCGCCTGACCGACGAGGCGCGGGACAAGATCTTCCGCCGGAAGATCTTCCGCATCGTGAAGCCCAAGCAGTAGGGCTCCGTTCGCGTCAGTACACGTAGGGCGTTTTGCGCGCCCACTCCGTCTTGCCGTATTGCTTGTGGAGGTACGCGAAGGCCTTCTTCGCCTCCGGGGTGTTCTGGCCGCAGCCCCGCTTGCTGGAGCGGACCGCGCGGAACAGCGCGATGGGCGAGCGCGGATCCTCCGGGTGCGCCTTCGCCCAATCCAGCGCCACGCCGGAGAAGAAGGCCACGGAGGAGCCCGCCTCGTTGAGGGCCTTCCACTCCGCGGCGGCGTCCGTCCGCTCCTCTTGGCTCGCGAACGGGAGCGGCGTCTTCAGCGGATCCTCCAGGTTCTTCGGCCCCGGCACGCACCAGCCGTTGCGGTACCAGCTCAGGTCCTCGGTGAGGTCCAGCTTCGGGGAGGCGTTGGCCAGCCGGTCCCTGGCGGGCTCCAACCTCGCGGAGACGACCGGCAGTCCCATGATCAACAGCCGCGCGTCGAACTGGCGCTCCTCCGCCGTGGGCCGCGCCACGATGGCCAGCAGCTCCGCGCGGGCCTTGGGCTCCGTCTCAGCGAGCGTGGTCGCCTGGGCCTTGAGCATGGCGTCATCCCCCACCACCGCGGCGCGGGCGAACACGGCCCACGACAGCTGCCGGCGCAGCTCGGGGGTCAACGACGGAAGCGCGGCCCACTCGCGCAACCGGCGCGTGGGGACGTGGGACTCCAGGAAGGTGGCCCGCGCGGCGCTGAGTCCCATGGGTGCGCTGCCGTCCTGCTGGGGGGCCAGGACGGACTCCTCCACCAGGAACTGGGCCGCGTTGCGCAGGGCCTCGTCCCAGCCGTTCGCCAGGTGCAGCCGCTCCTCTCGCAAGGCGTTGTCCGTGGAGAGCTGGTCGCGCACCTGCTCCGGGGGAATGGCGTCCAACCGCGCCCGGGCCTCCGCCAGCTGTCCCCGCTCCCGCAGCAGCTGCACGGAGCGCCACGCGAGCGTCATGCCCGCGGGAGACTCCACCGGCACCGTCCCCGCGTCCGCGAGCAGCGTGGACACCTCCGGCGAGTCCGCGCGGGCCGACAGCAGCGCGAGCACGAGCCAGGGCTGATTCCCGGACTTCTTCCAACGGGCCACGGCGGTGCCGTAAGCCTTCGCGGGCCACGGCGCCTCCGGAGCACCGGGCTCCTCGGTGATGGGGGTGGACATGAACCGGAGCCACTCGAAGAGCTCCGCCGCGCGAGGCTTCAGCCCTGGGCAGGTGACGGCGTTGCCCTCCGCGTCGGCCCCTAGAGAAAGGCCGGCCAGCTCCGACTCCAGTCCAGAGCCCGTCCCCTTCTCCAGCACCCGCGAGAACAGCTCGCACCGCCAGGTGGCCGGCGACAGGCGCAACCGCACGAGGGACAGCAGGCGCCGCGCGGGCCCGTGCACCTCGCGCAGCTTCGGATCCGCGAGCACCTTCTGGATGGCCTCCTCCGCCTTGGTGAAGCGCGCGAGCGATGCCTCGTCCACCTTGCGCACCTCGTAGTAGTCGTCCGGCTGTAGGAACAGCGCCTCGCGAACGCGGGTGCGGGCCACGAGGTACGCGGCGAGGACCCGGTAGGGCGAGTCCGCGGTGCTGGCGATGTTCTGGAGGGCCTCCGCCGCCGCGTCGAACTTCCCGCAGTACAGGTGCATGGCCGCGGCCTGGTAGTCGCGCTCGGCCTGTCTGCGCGTCTTCTCCCGGGGCGTCAGCGACTCCTCGATGCCCGGCGCCGGGTCGGCCAGGGTGCAACCCTTGCTGAAGACGTTGTCCTGGTTGCCCACCCACTCCTTCAGCAGGGCCGGACGCTGCTTCCATTCCTTCGCGAGCGCGCGGGCCGTGACCGCGGCGTGCAGGAAGGCATCACCGTGGATATAGGCGTCGTTGGAGGCGTACACCAACTGGTTGGCGTCCACCTGCGGCAGGTCCTTGGCGGGCACGACCTCCTGCCGGACGGCGGTCCATTGATCACGGGCCCAGCTCGGGTCGGGCCCATAGCGGCCCTCCGCGTCCGTCCAACCCACCACCAAGTGCTTCTGCTCATCCGCCGTGGTGGGGATGCCCATCATCGAGCGAAAGGCGAAGGCGAGGTACGGCGGGTCGAAGGTGCGGCGGAGGATGCCCAGGCGTCCGGCGGCGTAGTTGCTGAAGGGCCGGTCGGGATTGTCCACGACGGAGAAGCGGGGCGCGGGCCCGAAGTCGGGTCCACAGGCGTCGGCGATGACGGGAGGCAGCAGGACCGCGAGGCCCACGAGCCCCAGGACTGTTCTTGCGTTCTTCATGGTCGGGTCTCCGCCACGGCGCGAGCGAACGCATCGGGCGTCCACGGCCGGGGGTTGAAGAGATAGAGGGTCGAAACGCCGGGAGGCACGGGCTGCCACTCGTCCATGGCCAGGCCCATGCTGCCCGAGCACGGACGGGGCAGGCCGCGCGCGAACCGAGCACGCCAGACCGGCGCGTCCGGCCCCATGCGAAAGAGCTGCGGCACCACTTCATCCACGGGCGCGCGGGCAATCCAGCTGCCGGACACACACCACGACGCGAGCCCCGTGATGGACAGCGGCATCCCCGGAGGCAGGCGCGCGCGCAGCCGCTGGAGCATGTCGACGTAGGCGTCGTATTCCGAAGCGCGGGCATCGAAGTCGAGTTGCAACGCCGTCACGTCAGGGCGGCGTCGCGCGAGCGCATCCAGGCTCCCGGCCAGCGACTCCAAGCGCTCCGGACCGAAGCGCGCGAGCGAGCTTCCCGGAAGCATCTGCAACCGCACGGTGGCCTTCAACGAGACACCCAGAGGAACCCGGAGCGGCTGCCTGCGAGGCTCCAGGTGCTCATCCTCGTCGGTGAGATCAATCGTCGCGAGCAGGAAGGCGACATCCACCGCGCGGCCTTCCAGGAAGCGCAGGTCCTCCGGCCGCTCCCACGCCCAGAGGACGAGCCGAGGCGGCGGAGACACCGCCGGCGGCATGGCCACGAACAGCGGCAGGCACAGCAGCGTGAGGACAACAGTGGCCCGCAGGCCGCGCCGTGGGCCTTGTGCCGCGTGCGAATGAGACTGTTCGGGGAGCATCGCGGCCAGGAAGCCACGGCCGGGCACCCTGCCCGGCCGGCACTGCGACACATAGCAACCCACGCGCCACCCGGTCATCCACGCGCGCTTGCGCCTACGGCTCAGGTCGTCCCGGTCGTGGCGCGAACTCCGACGCAGCGGGTGCCGCGCCCACCGCCCGCCTCACTTCCCCGCCTTGCCCCCCAGCATCCGCAGCGCCAGCTCCGCGTGCAGGTCCGCCAGCGCGTCCACGTCGAGCGCGGGCGTGGGTTCGAACCAGTAGGGCAGCCGCAACCCCATGGCGGAGATGGCCGCGGCGACGACGCCCGCGTTCGGCACGGAGAACACGCCCTGCGCGCGCCCCCGTTCGATGACGGCCATCAGCAGCGCGGACGACTGCTCCCGCAGCGCCAGGGACGGCGCCGCCAGCTCCGGCGGCAGCGCATGGATTTCGTCGTTCACCACCACCGCCAGCTGCGGATGGGTCGCGTGCAGCTGCGTGTGCGCCCGGACCAGGGCCCGGAGCTGCTCCACCGGCTTCGCCCCCGCGCCGAGCAGCGCCGTGCGCAAGCCCTCGTGGTGCGCCTCGTGCCCCAGCCGCACCAGCTCCGCGAGCACGTGCTCCTTGGAGGGGAAGTGCGCGTAGAGCGCGCTGGGCCGCAGCTCCAGCTCCTTGGCCAGGTCCCGGATGGACGCGTCATGGAAGCCCCGGCTCGCGAAGAGCTGGAGCGCCGTCTCCAGGATGCGGCGACGCGTGCCGTCAGCCAGCGCCGAGGCCGGAAGCACCGCCTTGCGCGCACGAAGACGGGACGGGGAGGAAGACGCCATGGGAGCCACCTTGAAAAACGAACGGTCGTTCAGCTACGGTTCCACCGACCCTGGAAGCGTAGTCCAACCCCTCTCTGAACGGTCGTTCACCCGACGATGCCCACGTTCTCCCTTCCCGACGGCGTCACCCTGCACCTCCAGGAGTCCGGCGAGGGAGCGCCCATCCTGCTCCTCCACGGGCTGGGTTCGTCCGGCAGCGACTGGGAAGCGGTGGCGCCCCGGCTGTCCGCGCATCACCGCGTGCTGGTGCCGGACGCCCGAGGCCACGGCCAGAGCGACAAGCCGGCGGGCGCGTATGGCGTGGCCCTCTTCGCGCGGGACATCGCCGCGCTGTGTGACGGGCTGGGGCTGAAGCAGGTGCACGTCGTCGGCCTGTCCATGGGCGGGATGATGGGCTTCCAGCTGGCGGTGGACCGGCCGGACCTGGTGCGCAGCCTGACCGTGGTCAACAGCGGGCCGGACATGGTCGCGCGCACGTTCCGCCGGAAGATGGAGTTCGCGGCGCGACTGCTGGTGTTGCGCCTGCTGGGTCCCCGCGGGCTGGCGAAGCGCGTGGCCCCCAGGCTGTTCCCAAAGCCGGAGCAGGAGGCCCTGCGCCAACGGGCCATCGAATCCCTGGGCGCCAACGCGCCGGACGTGTACCTGCGCGCGACAAAGGGGCTCGTCGGATGGAGCGTCCAGGACCGGCTGAAGGACATCACCTGTCCCGTGCTCGTGCTGCACTCCGAACGGGACTACACGCCGCTGTCCACGAAGCAGGCCTACG
This sequence comes from Corallococcus sp. AB018, assembly GCF_003986945.1. NCBI lineage: Bacteria > Pseudomonadati > Myxococcota > Myxococcia > Myxococcales > Myxococcaceae > Corallococcus > Corallococcus sp. AB018. The sequence goes on from NZ_RAWR01000088.1 coordinate 24,775, forward strand.
TGGGCCAGCTCAAGGACGCGTGGCTCCAAGTGCTGACGGATTCCGGGCATGCCGCGCCCGTGGATCAACCCGGACAGGTCGCTGACGCGGTGGAGCGGTTCCTCCGGGAAGTCGAGTCACCCGGGCGCATGACGCGTCCTGGCTGAAGCAGGAGGCAGACACATGTCGGTGACTCGGAAGGTCCAGGCCATGTCTCGCATGGCGGTGGTGGTGTGCGCGCTGTTCGCCGTGTTGGGAACCACCCAGGCCCGCGCGGGAGAGTGGGTCCACGGCGTCTATTCGAACGTCTGGGGCACCCGGAGCTACCAGCTCTGGGTCCCCACCGGCTACCAGCCCGGTGAGCCGCTCCCGCTCGTCGTGGGGCTGCATGGCTGTCTTCAGAACCCGGACCAGTTCGCGGGCCTGTCGCGGCTGAACGCGAAGGCGGACGCGGAGAAGTTCCTGGTGCTCTATCCCAACCAGGCGATGTTCGCGAACGGCACCCAATGCTGGAACTTCATGTTCTCCTCCAACCAGGAGCGAGGCATTGGCGAGCCGTCGATCATCGTCGGCATGGTGGACCAGGTGAAGAGCCACTACGCGGTGGACTCGCGCCGCGTCTACCTGGGCGGCGTCTCCGCGGGCGCGGTGATGACCAGCATCCTGATGGCCTGCTACTCGGATGTGTTCACCGCGGGCATGGTGGGCGCGGGCGCCATGTACAAGGCAGCCACCACGGCGTCCGGCAGCCTCTATGCCATGACGTTCGGCAGCATCTATTCGCCGGATGACCGGGGCTATGACGCGTGGGCGTGCTCGGGCAAGCCGCGCCGGAAGGTGCCGGTGCTCGTGGTGCACGGCACGTCCGATGATGTCGTCAATCCCGTCAACGGCCAGCAGACCGCACGCCAGTTCGTCCAGACGAACGACTACGGCGACGACGGCTCCAACAACAACAGCGTGTCCAACACCCCGGCCCGGACGACGTCCGCTGTTTCACCGGGAGGCCGCAAGTACACCGTGAGGGATTACGTCTCCAATGGCGTGCTCCTGGTGCAGCACATCGAAATCCAGGGCATGGGTCACGCATGGCCCGGCGGTGACGGCGCCTTCCCGTTCGCGGACCCGGCGGGTCCCGACGGAACCACCATCATGTGGGACTTCTTCAAACAGCACTCCCGCTGAAGGGGCGCGGTCCGTCCGGCGGCTCCCGGACTACCCGGGAAGACGTGGACAGCCCATCCGCCGACATGTTGAGCTTGGGTCAAAGGCATCCATCGCCCGTACGCCCGAGACGCCGGCCCCATGTCCTTCTTCGAAGTGCTTTCACCGGTTCCACAGAAGATGGACATGGGGGGTGACCTCCCCCTGCGCTTCCGCACGCGTCCGCTGCTCGGCCAGGTCGTGTGGCCGCTGCTCGGGCTGGTGCTGCTGGTCGTGCTCCCCGTCGCCTACGCACTGGACCAGGGCCTGTCCCTGGCCCTGCTGCGCGAGCAATGGATGCTGCCGCTGGTGGGCGTCCTGGGCCTGTTCGTGACCGGGACGCTCATCGTGCGGTGCGTGACGACCCGCCTGGAGGTGGTGGTGACGGCCTCGGAGGTGTCGCTGCGCGGTGGAGGGGCCCTGAGCGCCTTCACATGGAACGAGCCCCTGGATCACTACGCGGGCCTCGACTGCGAGCGGCGCCACCACCCGGACTGGATTGGCGCGCAGGACGAGTACGGCATCGCGCTGACGCACCGGAAGGACCCCGAGCGGAACGTCGTCGTGCACTGGGGCCGCGATGCCCGGCGCTTCGAGGACCGGCTCGCGCGCTACGCCCAGCTCCTCCGGCTCCCCATCCGCCGGGAGCAGCGCGCGCCCATCGCGCAGCCGCGCGTCGCCCGGAGGTAACCGCTCCCACTCCGCCTCCCCTCCCGCCACGGGCGTCCCTTGACGCGTCGGAGATTTCCGACGTATCAATCCGGGCCATGTCCGAACCGGATGTCTTTTCGGCGCTCTCCAATCCGGTGCGCCGGGAAATCCTGCTGCAGCTGCGCAAGGGGCCTCGCGCGGTGAACGACCTGGCGAGCGGCTTCAACCTGGGCCGGCCCGCCGTCTCCGAACATCTCCAGGTCCTGCGCAAGGCGCGTCTCGTCCGCGAGGAGCCGCGCGGCCGTGAGCGCTACTACCACCTGGATCCGCGTCCACTGTCGGAGGTGGACGACTGGCTCAAGGCCTTCACGCACTACTGGAAGCAGCGGCTCGCCGCGCTCGAGGACGTGCTCGACGAGGAGTCACGCAAATGAATCCCCCCGCCGTCATCCAACTGGACCACGTGTATGCCCATCCGCCCTCCGCCGTGTGGAAGGCTTTGACGGACCCGGCGCTCCACGCGAAGTGGTGGGCCGCGGGCGACGTGCGCCCCGTCGTGGGCCACCGCTTCACGCTCGACATGGGCGCCTGGGGTCAGCAGCCCTGTGAGGTGCTCGCGGTGGAGCCGGAGCGACTGCTCCAGTACCGCTTCGCCACGGGGACGCTCGACACGACCCTCACCTGGCGGCTCGCGCCGGAGGGAACGGGGACGCGGCTCACGCTCGTCCACGAAGGCTTCAACCTGGACTCGCCCATGGGCCGCCGGGCCTTCGAAGGGATGAAGCCGGGCTGGCCGGGGGTGCTCGCACGGCTGGGCACCGCGCTCGGCGCCTGAGTGCCCGCCCCCTGAGACGAGGCGTGGACGCACGGGGGGAACGCGGATACAAGGCCGCCGAATGGAGGCCGTATCCGTGAAGAAGCCCACCCTCGTCACCGAAATCTCGAAGGAGTTCACCTTCGAGGCCGCGCACCGCCTGCCCAACGTTCCGGAAGGGCACAAGTGCTCGCGGGTGCACGGCCACAGCTACCGCATCGAAATCACCCTCCGCGGCCCCGTGCATCCGCAGTTCGGGTGGATCGTGGACTTCGCGGAGCTGAACGCCGCCTGGCAGCCGCTCCACGCCCAGCTGGACCACCGGCTGCTCAATGACGTCCCCGGCCTGGAGAACCCCACGAGCGAGCTGCTGGCCGCGTGGCTCTTCGAGCGCGTGAACGTGCCCGGCACCACCGTCGCGCGCATCCGCGTGGCGGAGACCTGCACGTCCTCGTGCACCGTCTACGCCGCGGAAGGCTGAAAGCCGGCTTCAGCGCTCTATCTGGCCCAGGTTGGCGTGGATGACCGCGCCATTCAGGACCGGGGTGGTGGCGCAGAGGTAGAGCACGCCGGCGATCTCCTCCGGCGTGATGAGCCGCCCGAACGTCGTCATCCCCGCCACGCTCGCCCGGACCGCAGGGTCCGTTCCCATGTGCTCGCGGAGCATCTCCGTGTCCGTGAAGCCGGGGCAGACGCAGGCGGTGTGGACCTGCGTCCCCGCCAGGTCCTGGCAGGTGGCCCGCATCATCCCGATGAGCGCGTGCTTGGTCGTCACGTAGGACGCCACGCCCTTCACGGCCTTCTCCCCCAGCGTGGATGACACGTAGAGCAGGGACGAGCCGTCCGTGAGCAGCGGCCGCGCCAGGCGGTTGAGCACCAGAGGGGCCACCACGTTGACCTCCAGCACGCGGCGCAGGTGGTCCGCGTCCATGGTCAGCGCGTCGTCATGCTCGTAGAGGGCGGCGTTGTGGATGACGGACAAGCGCCCCTGCCCTGCCCCGTCGCGCAGCGCCGCTTCGACCGCGGGCTCCCAGCCCGGCACGGCCAGGTCCACCGGCACGTTGACGACGCCCGGCACGGTGCAGGGGCTTCGCGACACGTTGATGACGCGCCAGCCCTCCTTGCGAAACCGCTCCGCCGCCGCCCGGCCAATGCCCCGGCTCGCGCCGGTGATGAGGACCTGATCAGACATCGCGTTTCCACTCCCAGGAGGCCCACTGGCCAGGGCCCGAGGCGCACTTCACCACCAGCCCGGTGATGTGGTCGCGCGCCATGGCGCTGCCGTCGCCCACCAGCTCCTCGCCGAAGACGCGCGCCAACTCCTCCAGCGACACGTTGGCCACCGGGAGCACCGTGACGTCGCGAGCGAGGAAGCGCAGCTCCTCGCCGTTGAAGTGCGCCACGTGGTTGCCCTGCGCGTCCCGCTCCAGCCGCAGGTGCTTGGAGCGGCTGGGGAGGAAGAACGTCTCGTTCCAGGCCTTGCAGCGGTTGATGATGGCCTGCTTGAGCGGGCCGTAGTCCGACAGCAGGCCATCGTCGGCCACCTCCCCCGTCAGCGCGACGTAGACGGAGAAGTTGTGCCCATGCAGGTTCTCGCGGTGCGTGGCGGAGAAGATGGTGAAGTGCCCCGCGGAGAACTTCATCTCTTCCTTGTGCAGCTCGAGGGTCGTGGTGCGCGGCGCCATGGGATGGCCCCAGGCTTAGCATCAGGGGCCGAGGCGGGACTAGAAGAGGAAGTCCGTGGTGAGGAAATCCGACTCTCTGCGGGTCAGGATGGATTGGACGAGCGCGGTGTTGTCCGGCGTCGTCTTCGTCGCCACCAGCGTGCGGATGGAGAACACCCGCAGCGCGTCCGCCACGGACAGCGTCCCTTCCGCGGAGTCCTTGCGGCCGTTGAACGGGAACGTGTCCGGCCCGCGCTGGCACTGGCAGTTGAGGTTGATGCGGCCCACCTGGTTGGAGAACGCGTCGATGAACCGCCCGACGCGCGCGGAGTCCTTCCCGAACAGGCTCAGCTGCTGACCGAACTGCGACTCCACCACCAGCCGCACGGCCTCCGCGTCCTCGTCGAAGACCATCACCGGCACCACCGGACCGAACTGCTCCTCCGTGGCGAGCCGCATGTCGCGCGTGACCGGGTACACCACCGTGGGTGAATAGAACGACCGGGCCCCCTGCCCGCCCGTCTGGTTGACCACGCGCGCGCCCTTCGACACCGCGTCGTCCACCAGCCCCTGGAGGTATGTCGCCTTGCCCGGCTCCGGCAGCGGCGTGACGGCGACGCCCGGGTCCCAGGGCATGCCGGGCTTGAGCTTGTCCACGGCGGCGGTGAACTTCGCGAGGAACGCATCCACGATGTTCCGGTGCACCACCAGCAGCTTGAGCGCCGTGCACCGCTGGCCATTGAAGGACAGCGTGCCGGTGATGCACTCCTTCACCGCGTTATCCAGGTCCGCGTCCTCCAGGATGATGGCCGGGTTCTTCGCGTCCAGGCCCAGCACGGACTTGAGGCGGTGCGGCCGGGGGTGCATGCGCTTCAGTTCGCTGGCGCCCTTGTTGGTGCCAATGAAGGCGAACAGGTCCACCTGCCCGCTCTCCATCAGCGCGCCCACGGTCTCCCGGCCGCGGCCGTAGATGATGTTGATGACGCCGGGCGGGAAGCAGTCGCGGAACGCCTCCAGCAGGGGCCGCACCAGCAGCACACCGAACTTCGCCGGCTTGAACACCACGGTGTTGCCCATCAGGAGCGCGGGGAAGAGCGTGCTGAAGGTCTCGTTGAGGGGGTAGTTGTACGGCCCCATGCACAGGGCCACGCCCATGGGCGCGCGGCGGATCTGCGCCATGATGCCCTGGTCCTGGACGAAGCGGGACGAGGTGCGATCCAACTCCTTCAGCGCGCGGATGGTCTCCACGATGAGATCCACCGTGCGGTCGAACTCCTTCTCCGAGTCCGGCTGCGTCTTGCCAATCTCCCACATCAGCAGGTTCACCACTGCGGTGCGCTGGGCGCGCATGGCGGTGAGGAAGCGCTCCACGTGCTCGATTCGCTCGGCCACCTTGAGGGAGGGCCAGACGCCCCGGCCGGAGTCGTAGGCCTTCACCGCCGCCGCCAGCGCGTCCAGGGACTCGCGCGAGGTGAGCAGTGGCGTGGCGCCAATGACCTTCTGCTTCAGCCCGTCCGGGGTCCGGACGAACACGGGGCTCGCCACCGGGTTGAGCTCACCGGCCCAGGTGCGCAGCTCGCCTCCCACGAGGTACTCGCGCTGCTCCAGATAGGCAGGCAGCCGCACGCCGGGGGGAATCTGCTCTTCGGTGGGAAAGAGGGTGTCGAGTGCCGTCATGGACGGCCTTTCTAATCAGACACCGCGCCCCCGGCACGGTTTCCCTTCATGATGAAACCATGATGAGGAGACGAGCCCCCCATGCGGTTCGATGCGGGGCGCATCTGGATGATGGCTCCACCCTGATGCGCGAGAGGTGGTCCATGCTGAAGTCCCTCCTGAGAAGTGCCCTGCCCCTGCTCTTGATGATGCTCCCCGTGGCCACGCGGGCCCAGCTGGATGCGGGCGCCCCCGCTACGAGCACCATCATCGGCACGGTGCTTGACGACACCACCAAGAAGCCCGTGATGGACGTGGTGGTCTCCGCGACCTCACCGAGCCTGCAGCGTGAGCAGGTGGTCGTCACGGACGCCCAGGGGAACTACCGCATCCCCCGGCTCCCCGCGGGTACGTACACCCTGAGGTTCGAAAAAGAGTCGTTCAAGCCTTTCGCCCGCCCTGAAATCCAGCTGAAGCCCAACCGCACCATCCGACTGAACGTGGAGCTGCTCCCGGAGAGCTGGTCGTCGACGGAAACCATCGTCGGCGCGCCCCCGACCATCGTCGGCGCGCCCCCGACCATCGACGTGGGATCCACGAACCAGGGCGTGTACGTGGACCCGGAGTTCATCAAGCGCATCGCGGTGGTGCGCCCGGTGGGCAAGGGCGGCGCGACGCGCAGCTTCGAATCCCTGGCGGAGCCCAAGCCTGGCAATGGCTACGTGGTGGACGGTCTGAGCACGAACACCCCGTCGGGCGACGGCGACCCAAACAGCACCAACGACCGCGCGCGTGCCCCGTCCTGGGCCCTGCCACACATGCACATCGTCGTCCCGGACGGCACTCCGCAGACGGTGTACCGCGCGCCCCAGGCCTCGGCGGACCCGACGCCGCAGCCCGCGCCGGAGCGCACCGAGGCCCCGCAGGGTCAGCGCTTCTTCGACATGTACTTCAAGGGCTACGGCGTGAACCCCACCGTGGACACCGAGGAGGAGCGCTTCTCCACCTTCTCCGTGGATACGGACACGGCGTCGTACACACTGACGCGCGCCTACCTGGAGCGCGGCGCGCTTCCCGACGAGCAGGCCGTGCGCGTGGAGGAGTTCGTCAACACCTTCGACTACGACTATGCCAACGCTGCGGACGCGCCCTTCAGCGTGAACGTGGAGGGCTTCCCCTCCCCCGCGCGCAAGGGCTACCAGGTGGTGCACATCGGAGTGAAGGCGCGCGACGTGAGCAACGCGCAGCGCAAGCCGTCACACCTGGTCTTCGTCATCGACGTGTCCGGCTCCATGGCCATGGAGAACCGGCTGGGCCTGGTGAAGCGCTCGCTGCGCCTCTTGGTGGACGCGCTGGATGAGCGGGATCAGGTGTCCATCGTCGTCTACGGCACCACCGCCCATCAGGTGCTGGCCCCCACCAACGCCACGCAGAGGGCCGTCATCCTGAGCGCCATCGACAGCGTCCAGTCGGAGGGGTCCACCAACGCGCAGGCGGGCATGGAGCTGGGCTACACGCTGGCCGCGAGCCACATGCTCAAGGGCGGCATCAACCGCGTCATCCTCTGCTCGGACGGCGTGGCGAACAACGGCGTCACCGAGGCGGATGGCATCTGGGCGCTCGTGAAGGAGAAGGCGGCGGCGGGCATCACCCTGTCCACCGTGGGCTTCGGCATGGGCAACTACAACGACGTGCTGATGGAGCGGCTGGCCCAGGTGGGTGAAGGCAACTACTCCTACGTGGACAAGCTGGAGGAGGCCCGCCGCATCTTCGTGCAGAACCTCACCGGCACGCTCCAGGTGGTGGCCAAGGACGTGAAGCTCCAGGTGGAGTTCGACCGCAAGACGGTGTCCCGCTACCGCCTCATCGGCTACGAGAACCGGCTGCTCACCAAGCAGCAGTTCAACGACGACCGCGTGGACGCGGGCGAGGTGGGCGCGGGCCACGCCGTCACCGCGCTCTACGAGGTGAAGCTGCGCGACCCGTCGCAGACGAACTTCGGCACGCTGCGCATCCGCTACAAGGCCCCGGAGGGCGGCAGCTCGCGCCTCATCGAGAAGGCCATGCCCATGACGCTCCTGCGCCCCGCGTATGAGAAGGCCGCGTCCCCCACCCGCCTGTCCTACGTGGCCGCCGCCTTCGCGGAGAAGCTGCGCGGCTCCTACTGGGCGCGCCCGCTCACCTACGACGCGCTGGTGTCGCTGTGGGAGGAATTGGGCACGCCGCTGAAGTCCCGCACTGACGTGGTGGAGCTGGGCAACCTCATCCGGCTGGCGAAGAAGCTGGACCGCCGCGAGGACCGCTTCGAGTCCTTCGCGCCGGTGCGCACCATGGACGCCGACCGCGTCCCCACCATCAAGTAGGGACTGTCCGGATGCCGCGCAGGCTGCTGCCCACCCTCGTCGCACTCGTGCTCGGCCTCGCCGGGCTCGCGGTCGGCCTGGGCTATCTCCACCGCATCTTCGCCGCCGAACGCGAGGATGCTCGGGCCTCGCTCCGCTCCCGGCGCGAGGCCCTGGAGCAGTACGCCCGCGCGTCGTTGGGACAGGCGCTGCGAGAGGGACTGGATGCCTCGCGTTCCACGCTCGCCGCGGCGAAGGAGGATCCGCTCGTGGCCACGCCGGGGCTGTACCTGCGGGAACAGGGGGAGCAGGTGCTGCCGCGGCTGGCTCTCTTCGATACGGCGGGGGACTCCCCCGCGAAGGACCGCTACGCGCGGCTGCGCGCCGGCACGGAGGTCGCGGACGAGGACGAGGGGCCCTGGAAGGAACGGCTGGAGCGGATGGCGCTGGTGGAGCAGTCGCTGAAGGCGAAGGACCGGCGGGCCACGCTGCTGTCGCTGATGGCGATGCTCCAGCACCGCGCCCGCTTCGTGCTCGCGTCCACGAGGGACCTGCCCTCGATGCTGGTGGTGCTGGAGGACGTGGCGGCGCGGGGCGACGTGGTGCCGGACCTGATGCGGGCCCTGGTGCGCGACGGGCTCGTGGATGGACAGGGCGGTGGGCGGCTGGAGGGGTTGCAGCGGCTGCTGTTGCTCAAGCGCTCGCGCTTCACGCCGGAGGACTTCGACTTCCTGCGTGGGAAGGTGGTGGCGCTCTCCATGCGCGTGGGCGTGCCGGTGGCGGACTTCGAAGCAAGGACGCGCGAGATGGCGTCGACGCCGCTTCCCCTGCCGGAGGAAGTGCGGGAGCCGGTGCTGGCGCGGTCCGGCTGGTACCTGGAGCCGCTCCAGGGGGCCGACGTACGCGGGCTGGCGCTGGACCTGTCAGGGCTCCTGGCGGGGCTCACCCGCGAGATGCGGGAGCGCGGCCTGATCAAGGCGGACGGACACGTGACCCTGCCGGGGGACGCGCCGGTGCTGTCGCTGGCGTCGCTGCCGGTGTCGGTGGAATCGTCCGAGTGGACACGGGGCGAAGAGGCGCTGGAGAGCCGCTACCGGATCAAGACGCTGATGCTGATCCTGTGCGCGGCGCTGGCGCTCACCATCGCGGTGCTGGCCTTCGTGGCGCAGCAGCGCAAGTACCACTTCCTGGAGCTGAAGAACGATTTCGTAGCCACCGTGTCGCACGAACTGCGCACGCCGCTGGCCTCCATCCGCCTGCTCGCGGAGACGCTGGAGTGGCGAGTGGCGGAGGGCGCGGACGCGAAGGACTACCCCGCGCGCATCATCCGCGAGGCGGACGGGCTGGGCTTCCTGGTGGAGAACCTGCTGTCCTTCAATCGCATCGACAAGGGGCGCTGGGTGCCGAAGCTCGCGCCGGTGCGGCTGGACGAGCTGGTCTCCAACCTGCGCCGGGACCTGGAGTCCGGCGCGCCGATGCCGGTGGAGCTGACCGCGGACGTGGACGCGCGTGAACTGAACGCGGACGCGCAGTTGCTGCGGCTGCTGCTTGCGAACCTGGCGCGCAACGCATGCGCGTACAACACCCGCAGCCCCGTGCGCCTGCATGTCCAGACGCTGTCCGGAGGGCGCGTGCACTTCACGGACAACGGCACCGGCATCCCAGCGTCCGAGTGGGAGCACGTCTTCGGCGAGTTCTACCGGCTGTCCGGCCGCGACGGCCGCGAGGTCCCCGGCAGCGGGCTGGGGCTCGCGCTGTGCCGGAAGATTGCCCGGCTGCACGGAGGCACGCTGCGCGTAGCGGCCTCCAGCCCCGAAGGCACGACCTTCGAGCTGACCCTTCCCGAGTACCGCCCCGAGGCCCGGAGCAACGCATGACCATCGCCGCCCCCACTGTCCTCGTCGTGGAGGACGACCCGAACCTGCGGCTCGCGCTGCGTGACAACCTGGAGCACCAGGGCGGCTACGCCGTGGAGGAGGCCGCCACGGTGAAGGAGGCGCGCGAGCACCTGTCCCGCCGCGACTTCCAGCTCATCCTCCTGGACGTGATGCTGCCGGATGGAGACGGCTACTCGCTCTGCCGCGCGCTGCGAGAAGAAGGCCTGAGCGTACCGGTGCTGATGCTCACCGCGCGCACGCTGGAGGAGGACGTGGTGCGCGGCTTCGAGTCCGGCGCACAGGACTACCTGGGCAAGCCCTACCGGCTGCGCGAATTGCTCGCACGTGTGGGCGCCCACCTGAAGCGCGGTGGCGGTGTCGCCCCGGCGAAGGTCCTGCGCTTCGCGGGCTACAGCGTGGACCTGGACCGGCGGCGCGTGGAGTCTCCCGAAGGCGCGGAGGTGGAACTGACGCGCAAGGAGTTCGACCTGCTGGCCTTCTTCCTGAAGGAGCGCGAGCGGGCGCTCAAGCGCGACGAAATCCTGGACGCGGTCTGGGGCACGGACGTGGTGGTGGATCCACACACCGTGGACAACTTCGTCTCCAGCCTGAAGCGCAAGCTCAAGTGGACCAGCGCCTCACGCTTCTCCATCCAGACCGTGCGCGGCGTGGGCTACCGGATGGAAATCGAGCGAGGCGCCTGACCGCTTGTCAGCCCCGGGGCTGCGGGAAAGACTGGCCGCATGGCCTCTGCTCGCCGCGTCCTCGTCCCGCTGCCCGACCATGATTTCGACGTCACCGAGGTGGCCGTCCCCTGGCGCCTGCTCACCGACGCGGGCCACGAAGTGGTGTTCGCCACGGAGAAGGGCCACATGCCCGCCGCGGATCCACTGCTGCTCACCGGCGTGCTCTTCGGACAGCTGGGCGCGGATCCGGAGCCCAAGCGCTTCTATGGCGACCTCACGCTCACGCAGGCCTTCCAGAAGCCTCTGACCTGGGACGCGGTGACGCCGTCGGATTTCGACGCGCTCCTGCTGCCTGGAGGCCATGCGCCGGGCATGCGGCAGTACCTGGGCAGCGGCGCGCTCCAGGCGAAGGTGGCGGCGTTCTGGGCGCTCCAGCGGCCCGTGGCGGCCATCTGCCACGGCGTGCTGGTGCTGGCGCGCACGAAGGACCCCGCCACCGGCAAGAGCGTGCTCCACGGAACGCGCACCACGTGCCTGCCCAAGTACATGGAGCGCTCCGCGTACCTGCTGACCGCGTGGAAGCTGGGCCGCTACTACCGCACCTATCCCGCGTACGTGGAGGAGGAGGTCGCCGCCGCGCTCGCGGACCCGAGCCACTTCGAGCGAGGCCCCCGCGTCCTGTCCAAGCGCGGCACCGCGACGGACCACGCGCCCGCCTTCGTGGTGGAGGACGGGCGCTACGTGTCCGCGCGCTGGCCGGGGGACGCGTACCTCTTCGCGGAGCGCTTCCTGAAGCGTCTTTCGGATTCCCCGGATTGACTGGATATCTAGCCTGATGGCATGAAGCCAGGAGACTTTGTTCTTTCAGAAAACAAAGTCTACCTGGGACGTACAAATACACCTCCCAGGAGTTCCTCCATCTGCTGGCGGTACCCATGGGAGACGTCATGAGCCACAAGGGAATGATCCGCGGTCTGTCTTTGCTGGGAGTCGTGGGCGCGCTGGCCGGCTGTTCGGGCCCGGAGGCCGGAGACACCGCGCAAGAAGCCGTGGGCCAGGTGGAGAGCGCCGCCGTGGTGTCGACCATCACGGAGGGCGACTACGTCATCCGCTCGGTGCGGACGAACAAGTGCATCGACGTGGCGTCGTCCAGCACGGCGGACGGCGCGAAGGTGCAGCAGTGGGACTGCAACGGCACCAACGCGCAGAAGTTCCACATCTCGCCCACGTCGGGCGGGTTCTGGAAGATCATCAACGTCAACAGCGGCAAGGCCCTGGACATCGTGGGGGTGAGCACCGCGGAGAACGCGGTCCTCCACCAGTGGACCTACGTCGACGGCGCCAACCAGCAGTTCCAGTTCATCAACCGGGGCGGCGTGCAGTTCAGCTTCCACCCGCGCCACACCGGCATGGCCATGGACCTGTCGTACGGCTTGCCTGACAACGGCACCCTCATCGTCCAGTACCCGTTCTACGCGGACCGCGACAACCAGCGCTGGACGTTCGACAAGGTCTCCGGCGGTGGTGGGGGCGGCGGCTCGGGCTTCGGGGGCATCCTCACCCGCGACATGTTCAACACCATGTTCCCCGGCCGCAACGGCTTCTACACGTACGACGCGCTCATCGCCGCCGCGAATGGCTTCCCGGGCCTGGCGACGACGGGTGACACCGACACGCGCAAGCGCGAGGTGGCCGCCTTCCTGGCCAACGTGTCACACGAGACGGGCGGGCTCGTGTACATCGAGGAGATCAACAAGGGCGACTACTGCGACACGTCGTGGGGCCCTCCAGGGTGCAGCTGCGCCCCGGGCAAGCGGTACTTCGGACGCGGACCCATGCAGCTGTCGTGGAACGGCAACTACTGCGCGGCGGGCAACGCGCTGGGCCTGCCGCTCCAGTCGAACCCGGACCTGCTGGCCCAGGACGCGAACGCCGCGTGGCGCACGGGCTTCTGGTTCTGGACCACGCAGAACGGCGCGGGCTCCATGACGGCCCACAACGCCATCGTCAACGGTGCCGGCTTCGGTGAGACCATCCGCACCATCAACGGGTCGGTGGAGTGCTACGGCCGCAACCCCGGCCAGGTGCAGAGCCGCATCGACAAGTACCAGCAGTTCTGCTCCCTGCTCGGCGTGAGCCCCGGCACCAACCTGGGGTGCTAGGCCCCGATGCGGGTGGCGCTCAGCGCCTCTGGCGAGCGCCACCTGCATCCGTCAGACACGCCCCTAGCGGGCGGGCGCCTGGTTGCGCCAGATGAGCAACACCTGGTTGATGGTGTTCACCCACCGTCGCGCGGCATCCGCGTCCTCGTAGATGCCGTCCTTCATCAGCTTGAAGACGAAGTCGTTGCCGTCCTGGAGGAGCAGCCGGATGCCGTCGCCCTTCCAGAAGCTCTCGCGCACCTCCGCGCGGGCAATGTCCTTCAAGTAGAAGTTGAAGAGCAGCGTGCCGTTGGCGTCCTCGGCGAAGACGCGCTTGCTGGTCATCGTCGCCAGGTAGGTGCCGAAGAACGTGTCATCGGGCCTCCGCGTCGCCACCAGGGACTGCATCTGGATGTCTTCCTTCGGGGCCAGCACGACCTTCGTCTTCATGACTCCCCCTCCTCGGACCTGCCGCCCTGGAACAGCGGGCCTTCCTTGTAGAGCTCTGTGTATCCACACGTGTCACAGACCGCGGCGAACAACGAAAGGGCCTGCGGCGTCGCGAAGCTGTCGTCCGGCTGCAAGGTGTAGCGGCTGGGGGGGACGGTCAGCAGGGTGTTCGGGCAGTTGATGCAGAGGAGGGTCTTCGACTCCTTCTGCACAGGATGTGCGCGCAGGGGCATGGACTCAGTCCTCGGTGATCTTGTTGTGGCCGCGAGGCGTGTTCTTGTTGATCTTGTCCCGCGCCGCCTGGTCCTTCATCCGCGTGATGTCCGCCTGCGTCTGCTCGTGGCGGTTCGAGTCGATCCGGTCATAGGCGTCGTCCATGACGGCCCCTAGTCCCCGTCCCACCACGGC
>NZ_RAWR01000089.1:0-38081 GCF_003986945.1 Corallococcus sp. AB018
CCCCAGCATCGTCGCGATTCCCCGGCCCGCGCCCCGCGTCGCTCCAGCGACCAGGGCCACCTGTCCTTCGAGTGGCTTCATGTCAGTGCTCCCCTTTCAAGCGCCACCATGCATCCCCAATCCTGACAACCCCTGTCATGATTCCCAGCCCAGGCTGCACCTCTCCCGAAACCCAGAGGGCCCATGCGCGCGGATCGCCTCGTCCACCTGTTGATGCGCCTCCAGTCCCGGCCCCGCAGCACCGTGGGCGAGCTGGCGCGCGAGCTCCAGGTCTCCAGCCGCACCGTGCACCGGGACCTGGACGCCCTCTCCACCGCGGGCGTCCCCGTCTACGCCACCCGAGGCGCCACCGGCGGCGTGGCGCTGATGGAGGGCTGGCGCACGCAGCTCACCGGCCTCACCCGCCCGGAGCTCCAGGCCCTGGCCACGGTGGGCGCTCCTGGAGCCCTGGACGACCTGGGCCTGTCCGGACCGCTGCGCACGGGACTGGTGAAGCTGGCCGCGGCCCTCCCCGCCCTCCAGCAGCCCGCGCTGGAGCACGCGCGCCAGCGGCTCCACGTGGACGCCTCCGGCTGGTTCACCGGCCGCGAGCCCCTGCCGCACCTGGGCAAGCTGCGCGACGCCGCCTGGCAGGACCGCCGCGTGTCGCTGAGCTACCAGGACTTCGACGGCGCCCGCTCCCGGCGGACGGTGGACCCCTACGGGCTCGTGATCAAAGCGGACCGCTGGTACCTCGTCGCGGGCACGGACAAGGGCCCGCGCGTCTTCCGGGGCGGACGCATTGGCGACGTGCGGCTGCGCCCGCAGGGCTTCACCCGCCCGCAGGGCTTCGACCTGCCTGTGTTCTGGAAGGACTGGTGCGCGAAGTTCGCCACCGAGCGCCCCCGCTACGACGTCACGCTCTCCTGCACGCAGGAGGGGGAAGCAGCGCTGCGGAGGATGCGTCCCCCGGCCGACGGTGAGCGCATCGACAAGGCGCCCGCGGCACGCGGTGGGAAGCGGAAGGTGACGCTGGATTTCGAGCGGGAGTCCATCGCGGTCTCCCAGCTGTGCGAAATCGGGGCGGGCGTGGAGGTGCTCGCCCCGGAACCGCTGCGCCAACGGCTGGCCGCGCTGGCGGCCTCACTGCTGGCGCTCTACGGCGGGCCCGGCCGGAAGGGGCCGGGCCGCCGTCCCCGCTAGAAGTGCAGCGGGTGACCCAGCGTGGCCTCGGCGCCCTCGTGCATGATCTCGGAGAGCGTCGGGTGCGCGTGGATGGTGTGGGCCAGCTCCTCGGTGGTGATCTCCAGCTTCATCGCGACGCAGGCCTCGGCGAGCAGCTCCGTGGCGTGCGGCCCGATGATGTGGATGCCCAGCACCTCGTCGTACTTCTTGTCGGAGACGATCTTGATGAGGCCGACCGACTCGTTGGAGATGGCCGACTTGGTCACGGCGGCGAAGGGGGCGTTGCCCACCTTCACGTCGTAGCCGCGCTCCTTGGCCTTCTTCTCCGTGAGGCCCACGGACGCGACCTCCGGGTAGCAGTACGTGGCGGACGGCGTGAGGTCGTAGTTGATGGGCGCGGGGTTCTTCCCGGCGATGTGCTCCACCACCATCACGCACTCGGCGCTGGCCATGTGCGCCAGCATCGGCGTGGGGATGACGTCGCCAATGGCGTAGACGTTGGGCTCGCTGGTGCGGCACAGCGTGTCGACCTTGATGAAGCCGCGGTCCACCTGGACGGCCGTCTTGTTGAGGCCCACGTCCTCCGTGACGGGCGAGCGGCCCACCGCGGACAGGAGGATTTCGGCCTCCAGCGTCTTCGTCTCGCTGCCCACGGACATGGTGACGCGCACGCCGTCGGCGGTGTGCTCCACCTTCTCCACCTTCGCGCCCGTGTGAACGTCGATCTTGCGCTTCTTGAAGACCTTCTCCAGTTCCTTGGAGATGTCCGCGTCCTCGATGGGGAGCAGCGCGGGCATGTACTCCACGATGGCCGTCTGGCTGCCCACGTGGTTGAACACGGAGGCGAACTCGCAGCCCACCGCGCCGGCGCCCAGGACGATGATGCTCTTGGGGATGCGGTCGATGGTCAGGATGGAGTCACTGTTCATCACCCGCTTGTGGTCCACCGCCACGTTGGGCAGGGACTTGGGCACGGAGCCCGTGGCGATGATGATGTTCTTGGTCTCCAGGGTCTGCTTGGAGCCGTCCTCCGCCGTGACCTCCACCTTGCCCTTGCCGGCAATGCGGCCGTGGCCCTTCACCACGGTGATCTTGTTCTTCTTCATCAGGAAGTCGATGCCGTTGGCACCCTTCGTGACGACCTTGTCCTTGTGCTTCTGGGCGTTGGCCCAGTTGACGGTCGGGTTCGCCACATCGATGCCGAAGTCGGACGACTCCTTGATGTGGTGGAAGAGCGACGCCGTCCACAGCAGCGACTTGGTGGGGATGCAGCCGCGGTGCAGACACGTGCCACCCAGGCGCTTGTCCTTTTCGATGATGGCCGTCTTCAGCCCGAGCTGGGCCGCGCGGATGGCGCCCACATAGCCGCCAGGACCCGAGCCGATGATCACCACGTCGAAAGTCTCAGCCACACACGCCTCCGGTCATTTTTGCGGATGGAACTCGCGGGCGCTGATAACCCCCGGTCCCGGTCGGAATCAAGGAGTTTGCTCGTGCGTCGCTTCCCGCTCCACACGCTTCTCTTGATGCTAGTAGCGCTGCTGGCGTTCGCGCGCCTCTATTACGTGTCGCATCAAGCCCCGCCCGCTCCGGCCCCCGGGAAGGCGCCGGGCACGAAGCAGCCGGTGAAGATCACCCCGCCCGACCTGGGCCCCGCCGCGTGCCGGGGCCTGGACGCCGTCCTGGGGGACCTCCTCCAGCAGAGCGACGGGGGCACCGGAGGGGACGCGGGCACGGCCTGGAGCGACGCGCACCGGCAGCTGGGCGACTGCCCCACCCCTCCCGCCGCCGCCTGCGCCCGGGGCCCTGCCCTGGCCTCCCGAGCGCCGCTGACGACGAAGGACGGCCTGCCCCGTGAGCTGCTCGCCACCCTCTGCGAGCGATGTGCGCCCGCTGACAATCCCTGCGGCCAGGCGGTGACGCAGGCGTTGCGGGAGGCCGCGCGCCGGGGGAACCCGCCCCTCCAGGAGGCAAGCTGGAGCCTGGAGCACGCGGGGCCCGCCCTGGGCGCGGCCTGCCAGGAGCTCGCGCGCCAGGCCGTGGGCCCCGCGGCCATGACGGGGGCGGAGGTGGAACCGCAGCTGCTGGCGCTCACGGAGGCCCTGGCGCCCACGTGTGTGAAGACGGGGCAGTTGCCCCCGGCGCTCCTGAACGCTGCGGCGGTGCAGCAGGCCCGGCGGGCGCCCATGCTGGCGACGCTGAACACGGCGGGCACGGTGGAGACGAAGCCCATCGAGCCGGATCAGCCGACGGGGCCTGGGGATGCGTTCCGCGCGTTCGACCGGGACGAGCTGTCCGGAGTGAAGCTGCCCATGAAGCTGCCCATGGCGGACGCGGGCACGGGGGCTGACGGCGCGCTGCGGCTGGGGTACGCCCCGTCGCTGAAGTACGTGGCGTCCTTCCAGGTGCGGGCCACGGGGCCGGGCTCCCTGCGGGCACACGTCCGCGCGCCGGACGGCGTGGGGCACGCGGAGCCGGGGGGGAAGGGCTTCTTCGTGGATCCCACCGTCTGCCGCTTCCACGGCACGGGCAGGTGGGAGATCTGCAAGCCCGGGGTCCCCCTGCTCGACGTGGACGCGGTGAGCGTCCTTCCGGAGCGGCCGGGGGTGGAGCTGAAGGAGCTGGAGATCATCGGCGCCCGGTAGGCACGGGCGCCATCACGCACGCGGCGTCGGAGGGGCTCCGACGTCGCCCGCGTGGTGCGTCAGGCGATGAGGCCGCGGTCGCGCGCCTGACGGAAGATGGAGGACGCGTCCTTCTTCAGCGCGGTGGACACGTCCTTGACGATGGCGTCCGCCGACTTGGCGACCGACAGGTAGTTGTCGAACGTGCGCGTGAGGATGAGCACGCCCGAGATGATGACTCGCTGCAGGTTGTGCTGCAGGTCCGTGCCCTCGTAGACGAGCCAGGACTGCTCACAGTAGCGGCGGCCCTCGGCGACCATCTGGTTCAGGTGCGCGCGCTCGGTCGCGTCGGGAACCTTCGCCTTGGGGCTGATGGACGCGATGTAGAGCACGTTCTGCCCCAGTCGCTGCGTCGCGTCCTCCATCTGCGCCATGATGGCCTGGACGTCGTCCTTCGTCGGCGGGTTGTGCCAGCGCGAGAAGAGGACGCGGTCGATGAGTTCGGATTGGTACGTGGCAGACACGAAGCCTCCGGGATGCGAACGCTGATGACGACGGGGCCGCTTCGTCGGGCACGGCCCGTGTCGCAGGCCGGAATCTGTACCAGGATCACAGAGGCGGTTGAAGAGTAGCGGACACACGCATGCACCTTTGGGGCGCCTGTGTGCCAGTCACGCTGTGAGGATGCAGTGCAGCTGGACAACTCCGCCTGGGTCGCAACCGACACGCCGGGGTATCCAGGGAGTTCAGGGCCGTTTCGGACGCGCGCGGGCGGCGAGGACGGCCTTCACGTCGTCCAGCGTGACGCCCAGGGCACGCACCGCGACGAGCGCGTGGAAGAGCACGTCGGCGGCCTCTTCCGCGGCCCGGTGCGTGTCCGCGTCCGCGCAGGCGGTGACGAGCTCCGCGGCCTCTTCCCCCACTTTCTTCAGGCGCAGGTTCCGGTCCTCCAGCAGGCGCCGCGTGTAGCTGGGCTTCGCGCCTTCGGGCTGGGGACCGGCCGCGCGAGCGGAGAGCGTCGCGTCCAGGTGCGCGAGCGCGTCCCAGCGGCCCTCGCCGAAGCAGGTCTCCTCGCCGGTGTGGCAGGCGGGGCCGGCCTTGCGCACGCGAGCGAGCACCGCGTCTCCGTCGCAGTCCGCGGTGAGGGAGACGACCTTCTGGGTGTTCCCGCTGGTGGCGCCCTTGTGCCAGAGGCCGCGCGTGCGGGAGCGGTAGTGCATCTCGCCCGTTGCGAGCGTGCGCTCCAGCGCCTCGCGGT
The DNA here is from genome assembly GCF_003986945.1 of Corallococcus sp. AB018. Lineage (NCBI taxonomy): Bacteria > Pseudomonadati > Myxococcota > Myxococcia > Myxococcales > Myxococcaceae > Corallococcus > Corallococcus sp. AB018. The sequence continues at coordinate 5,047 of NZ_RAWR01000089.1, forward strand.
CGGCGTGCGCCACCATCAGCACGTCGCCGGTGCTCGCGTCCTGCGTCACCACCGTCACCAGCCCCTGGCCCTTGTCGAAGTTCAACCGGGAGAGCTCCAACGTCATGGCTGGACTCCCGAGCGCAGCACCTCGCGCACGCGCTTCGACAGCGCCGCGTTGGTGGCGATGCCGTCACCGCCGAACGCCGTGCGCGTGCCCTTCCAGTCGGTGAAGACGCCGCCGGCCTCCTCGATGATGGGCTGCAGGGCCGCCGCGTCCCAGGGCGACAGGCCTTCGTCCACCATGACCTCCGCGCGGCCGGTGGCGACGAGGAGGTAGCCGTAGCAGTCGCCCCATGTGCGGGAGAGGGACGCCTGCCGGGACAGCTCCTTCCAGGCCGCGCCCTTCGCGGGGTTCTGGAGGAAGCGCTCATCGGTGACGAGCACCACGGCCTGCGCCAGCGAGTCCTGCTCCGACACGTGCGCCGCGGATCCGTTCCAGAAGCAGCCCAGGCCCGGGGACGCGACGACCAGCTCGTTCACGGCCGGGAAGTAGGCCGCGCCCGCGAGGATGGTCTCCCCTTCGGCTACCGCGACCAGCGTGCCCCACAGCGGCACGCCCCGGATGAACGTCTTCGTGCCGTCGATGGGATCCAATATCCACCGGCGCTTCGCGCCCGGCCGGGACTCGCCGAACTCCTCGCCCAGGATGCCGTCCTCGGGGAAGCGCGCCTCCAACCATTCGCGGGCGGTCCACTCGGCGGTGCGGTCCGCCACCGTGACGGGCGTGCCGTCGCTCTTGGTGTCCACGGCGATGCCGCGCCGGAAGAAGTCCAGCGCCACGTCACCGGCCTTGCGCGCCACGTCGGCGGCGGCCTCCATCAAATCTCGCGGGTCCGCGTTCATGTCGTGCTCCGGATGGCGATGCCGTTGTCGTTCAACAGGGACTTCAAGGCGCCCACCGTGGTGAGGCCGTCGTGAAGGATACCGGCGACGAGCGCCGCGTCCGCGGCGCCCAGGGTCAGGGCATCGCGCACGTGCTCCGCGCGGCCCGCGCCTCCGGAGGCGATGACGGGCACGTCCACGGCCTCCGCCACCGCGCGGGTCAGGTCCAGGTCATAGCCCGTGCGCGCCCCGTCCCGGTCGATGCTGGTGAGCAGCACCTCGCCCGCGCCGCGCCGGACGCACTCCTTCGCCCAGGCCACGGCGTCCAGGTCCGTGGGCCGCCGGCCGCCGTGTGTATAGACGCGGTAGCGGTCTCCCTCGCGCTTCGCGTCGATGCTGGCCACCACGCACTGGGCGCCGAAGCGCTCCGCGCAGCCGGTGAGCAGCTCCGGCGTGGCCACGGCCGCGGAGTTGATGCTCACCTTGTCCGCGCCGGCCCTCAGCGCGCGGCCCACGTCGTCCACGGTGCGCACGCCTCCGCCCACCGTGAGCGGGATGAAGAGGCGCTCCGCGGTGCGCTGGACCAGGTCCCACAGCGTCTGGCGCTCCTCTGTGCTCGCGGAGATGTCCAGGAAGGTCACCTCGTCCGCGCCGGCCTCCTCATAGCGTTGGGCCAACTCCACGGGGTCGCCCACATCGCGCAGTCCTTCGAACTGGACGCCCTTCACCACGCGGCCGCCCTTCACGTCCAGGCAGACGATGATCCGTCGACGGAGCATCACTTCACCTCCAGGGAGACACTGCCCTTCATGCTGAAGACGACGCCGGAGTCCACCATCGCGTCGCGCAGCGCGAGCCCCAGCGCCTTGAAGGCCGCCTCGGTGAGGTGGTGGCTGTCCTTGCCGCGAAGCACGCGCAGGTGGAGCGTGATGCGCGAGTGCTCGCAGAAGGAGCGCATCCAGTGCTCGTACAGCCGGTTCTTCAACGGGCCCCGGTAGAAGAAGCGCCCGCCCGCGTCCAGGCACGCCTGCACCAGGGCGTCATCCATGGGCAGGGTGCGCTCGCCGTAGCGCGCGGCGGTGGCGGGGATGACGCGCTGGACGGCGGTGCCCAGGGTGATGGCCACGTCCTCCATCAGGTGGTGGCGCAGGTCGCCGCGAGCGCGCAGGGTCAGGTCCAGCCCCGCGTAGCGCGCGAACGTGGCGAGCATGTGGTCGAAGAACTTGAGGCCCGTGTCCACCCGGGCCACGCCGGTTCCGCGAGCCAGCTCCACCGTGACCTGGGTCTCCTTCGTTTCGCGAACGACCGTGGTGACCGTGCTCATTGCGTGAACTCCCGCGCGACCGCGCGCGCATCCAACCGACCTGTGTAAAGCGCCATGCCCACCACCGCTCCGTATGCGCCCACCTTCGCCAGCGAGCGCAGGTCCCCCAGCGTCGTCACCCCACCGGAGGCGTAGAGCCGGTGCCGGCTCGAACGGGCCACCTCCTCCATCAAGGGCAGGTCCACGCCACCCAGCTGCCCCTCCTTGTGCACCGCCGTGACGAGCATCCCGCCCAGCGACAGAGGCTCCAGCGCGGACAGCACGTCGCGGATGTCGCGAGCGCTGCCAGACGTCCAGCCGCGCGTCACGACCTCGCGGCCCTTCACGTCCGCGGCGACCACCACGCGGCCGGGGAAGCGCTCCGAGACCTCCGTGAGCCAGGCCAGGTCCTCGATGGCGCGGGTCCCCACGACGACCGAGGACGCCCCGCCCGCGAGCACCGCCTCCACGCGCGAGGCCTCACGCACACCGCCGCCCACCGTGAACGTGAGGCCCGGGGCATGCGACACCAGACGAGCCACCGCATCCGCGTTGGAGCCCTTGCCCAGCGCCGCGTCCAGGTCCACGACGTGGAACGTGCGGAAGCCCAGCGCGAGCCACTGCTTCAAGGCATCCAGCGGATCATCCACGCGCACGCGCTCCGCATCGTAGGAGCCCCCCACGAGCTGCACGCACGCCCCTTCCCGCAGGTCGATGGCCGGGATGGCGATCATGAGGACACCTCCTGGAGAAACGCCTGCACGAAGCGCACGCCCGCGTGAGAGGACTTCTCCGGGTGGAACTGCACGCCCAGCACGTTCCCGCGCCGCACGGAGGCGGGGAACCGGTCGCCCTCGTGCGTTGTCCAGCCCACCACTTCGCGAGACTCCACGGCACGGCAGACAAAGCTGTGCGCGTAGTACACGGTGGACAACCGCGCGGACTGGAGCGCCCGGTCCTCCTCCACGTCGTTCCAGCCAATCTGCGGAACATGCCGCGCGGCCAGCCGCGTCACCCGACCCGGGAAGTAGCCGAGTCCCTGCCCTGCCCCCTCGTCGCTCTCGTCGAAGAGCAGCTGCATGCCCAGGCAGATGCCCAGGCACGGCAGACCGGCGTCCAGCGCCTTGCGCATCGCCTCGCGTCCCGGAGCGAGCCTCGCCGCCGCCGAACCGAACGCTCCTACTCCCGGGAGCACCAGGACGTCGGTATCAAGTGCGCGCAACGGATCCTCCTGCACGCGCACGTCCGCGCCGGGCGTGGTGGCCAGCGCCTTGATCAGCGAGTGCAGGTTGCCGGCGCCATAGTCGAACAGGGTCACCCGCATCACAGCACCTCCTTCAGGGCCTTCAGCGCCGAAGCCACCATCGGCCAGGGACCGCAGCCGATGCGCAGCGCATCCCCCACGCCCGTGAGCCCTTCGAACACCCGCACGTTCACGTTGCGCTCCCGCAGCGCCTCGCCCACCCGCCGCGCCTCCGGCATGGGGACGAGGAGGAAGTTCCCTTCCGAAGGGAGCGGTTCCAACCCCAGCGCCTTCAAGGCGCCGCGCAGCCGCTCGCGGTTCTCCACCGCCTCCGCCGCGCAGGCCTCCATCCACGGGACGTCATCCGTGAGCGCGGCGACAGCCACGGCCTCTCCCAGCGCCGTGTGCTTGTAGGGCCCACGGGCCTTCTCCACCTCCGCCACCAGCGACGGTGCTCCAACGCCCCACCCCACCCGCAGGCCCGCGAGTCCGAACGCCTTGGACATCGTGCGCGTCACCAGCACGTTGGGCCGCGTCCGAGCCAGGTCGAGGAAGTCCCCGCCCCGTGTGAACTCCACATAGGCCTGATCAATGAGCACCACACCCGGAGCCGAATCCACCAGCCGCTCCACCGCCGCGCGCGAGGCCACCGTGCCAGTGGGGTTGTTGGGCGTGCACACGTAGATGAGCTTCGCCCCCGTGGCGAGCAGGCCGTTCACGTCCAGATCATGATCCGCGCGCAGCGGCACGGGCACCGGCTTGAGCGCGCTCAACCGGGCGTACATGGGCACCATCACGAACGTGGGATCCGGAAAGGCCACTGCGTCCCCGGGCTCCAGGAAGGCCCGCAGCGCGCAGTCGATGACGTCGTCCGAACCGCAGCCCGTCGTCACGTTCTCCACCGAGACACCCGCGTACGTGGCCACGGCGCGCTTCAGGTCCGGCGCATACCCGGCGGGATAGCGGGCCAGCCGAAGGAAGCCCTCCTCCCGCAGCACGCGATCCGCGGACGGCGGTGCGCCGAAGAGGTTGGTGTTGTCACTCAGGTCCACCCGGCACGGCTTCTTCGCCGGGGAGTACAGAGGGATGTCCCGATACGTCTCGCGAAATGGAATCACGGCACCCTCCAGGCCCGAGCCGCGGCCGCGTGGGCGAAGAGGCCCTCGCTGTCCGCCAGAATCCCCACGTCGTCCGCCATCGCCGCCGCCGCTTCCGGCGTCACGCGTTGCCACGTGGTCCACCGGTAGAAGTCCAGCACGCTCAGTCCCGAGTACGCCCGAGCCAGTCCCGCCGTGGGCAGCACGTGGTTCGCACCGGTGAGGTAGTCACCGAAGGCCACCGACGCGCGCTGTCCCACGAACACCGTGCCCGCGTTGCGAACCCGCGCCAGGTCCTCCGTGGGCGTCGCCGTCGCGAGCAGCAGGTGCTCCGGAGCGAACTCCGCGACGAAGGGCCACGCCTCCTCCAGCGAGTCGATGCGCAGCACCGCGCCCCTGCTCCCCAGCGCCGACAGGACGATGTCACCGCGCCGGGCGACGCGGGCCTGCTGCTCCACCGCGTCCCGCACCGCCTGCGCCAGCGGAGCGCCCACCACCAGCGCCACGCAGCAGGCCTCGGGGTCGTGCTCCGTCTGGGCCAACAACTCACGCGCCACCGCGTCCGGACGGGCGCTCGAGTCGGCGACCACCAGGATTTCGCTCGGGCCCGCGGGCGCGTCGATGGCGACGGCGTCCACCACCTGGAGCTTCGCGGCCGCCACGTACGCGTTGCCCGGCCCAACGATGCGGTCCACGCGGGGAACGCTCTGGGTTCCGTAGGCCAGCGCGGCCACCGCGCCCGCACCTCCCAATGCGAACACCCGATCCGCGCCCGCGAGCGCCGCCGCCGCGAGCACTCCCGCACTTGGAAGGCCGTCCGGCCCCGGCGGAGAGCAGACGATGATCTCGCCCACGCCCGCGACCTTCGCGGGGACCACCCCCATGAGCACGCTGCTGGGGTACACCGCCCGGCCACCGGGGGCGTACACACCGACGCGGCGCAGCGGATCCGGCCGGCGCCCCACGATGACCCCGGGCTCCGTCTCCACCTCGATGGCCTGGGGCCTCTGCGCCGCATGCGCCCGGGCGATGTTGCGCGCCGCGCGGGTCAACGCCTCGCGCACGTCGGAGGGAATCGACTCCAACGCCGCGTTCCACCGTTCACGCGGAACCTCCAGGGCCGCCAACTCCACGCGGTCGAACTCCCGAGCGAAGTCGAAGAGGGCCCGATCGCCTTCCGTGCGAACGCGGGCAATCAGCGCCTGGACGCGTGAGGCCACCAGCGCATCCGACGCTCCCGTGCGCGCCAGCAACCTCCGCCGCGCGTCGGGCTCCAGCGAGGACAAGGCCCCCTGGTACTTGAGGATGGAGGCGCTCATGCCATCAACCTCTCGATGCGCGTGACGAGGATGCCCTGCCCGCCCAGCGCCTTCAGCGCATTCACCGTGCGGTAGAGGTTCCGCGACGAGACCACCGCGTGCACCGCGACGAAGTGGCCCCCGTTCATCACGTCCACCACCGTGGGGCCGTTGAGGCCGGGCAGCACCTCGCGCACCTGCTCCAGGGACGTCTTCGGGACGTTGGCCATCAGGTAGCGCCGCCCGCGCGCCGCCAGCACCGACCCCAGCCCCTGCGTCAGTTCCTCCAGCGCGCGCCGCGCCTCCGAGCCGTTGCGCGGACACGCCACCAGCCGGGCGCTCGACTCCAGCACGGTGGCCACTTCCTTCAGGCCGTTCATCTTCAACGTGGACCCCGTGGACGTGAGGTCCACCACGATGTCCGCGATGCCCAGGTGCGGAGCGATCTCCGCCGCGCCGCTCACCGGCACCACCGTCACCTTCTGCCCTCGCTGCTGGAAGAAGGCCTGCGTCAGCCGGGGGAAGCAGGAGGCCACCCGCATCCCCTCCTTCACGTCCTCCACGCGGGAGATGCCGCTCTCGTCGCGCGCGGCCACCACCAGCCGGCAGCGGCCGAACTCCAGGTCCATCAGCGGCTCCAGCTCGCGCCCGGCCTCGTTCACCAGGTCCCAGCCGGTGACGCCCGCCTGCGCGGCGCCGTCCGCGACGAACTCCGGGATGTCCTGGGCTCGGACGAAGATGGCTTCGAACTCGCCGCCCAGGGACGCGGTGAGGGCCCGCTCGCCGCGGGCGCGCACCTCCAGGCCCGCGTCGTTGAACAGCTCGCGCACTTCCTCGGACAGACGTCCTTTGTTGGGCAGGGCAATCTTCAACATGGGTGGGCTCGGGGGACTGCGGTGGCGGAAACGAAAAAAGGCCCGTCCTGGGGGGACGGGCCTTCGATCACTGCGGCATCTGCCGGAAGCGGGTGCGTTCTAGTGCGTCACCCAGGCATGCGCGCGGCGAACGGTCCCGTCGTGGGCCGGCCGATGATGCGCATGGTGATGATGCAGGGACGTGGAACGCACGGCCCTAGGGTTAACGACCGGAGGCCTCAGCGTCAAGTCGCCCCGGGTCATGGACTGTCTTGACGCTTGCAAACCCGTGCTCGCTTGAGCACAAGCGGCGCATGGCAACCTCCGACGTCCTCGTGGTGGGCGGTGGTGTGATGGGCTGTGGCATCGCGCTCAAACTCCGTCAGGCCGGTGCGCGCGTGACGGTGCTGGAGCGCTCCATCCCCGGCGCCGAAGCCTCCAGCGCCGCCGGCGGCATCCTCGCGCCCCAGTGGGAGTCCGAAGGACCGGGCCCCTTCTTCGAGCTGTGCCTGCGAAGCCGCGCCCTCTACGGAAGCTTCGCCGCCGAGCTGCGCGAACTCTCCGGCGTGGACATCGCGTACCGGCCGTGCGGCCTGCTTCGCGTCGCGTTCGACGAAGCGGACCTGCATCACGTGGAGTCCACCGTGGGCTGGCAGCACGGCATGGGGCTGCGCGCCGAGCTGCTCGACGGCAAGGTCGCGCGCGAGCTGGAGCCGCGCCTGTCCACCGCCGCCGTGGGCGCCGCGCACTTCCCGGATGATCACCAGGTCGACAACCGGCTCCTCGTGCGCGCGCTCACCATGGCCGCCGCGCGCGTGGGCGCGGTGTTCAAGAGCGGCTACGTGCGCGGCGTGGTGCACGAGCACGGCCGCGCGGTGGGCGTGGACCTGGACGGCGAGGTGCTCCGCGCGGACGCCGTGGTGCTGGCGGCGGGCTCGTGGTCGTCCCTGGTCCAGGGTGCGGGCGTGTCGGCCCAGGCGGTGCGCCCGGCGCGCGGACAGATGGTGCAGTTGCAGACGCGGCTGCCCCTGCTGGAGCGGGTGGTGACGTCCGCGAAGGGCTACCTGGTGCCGCGCGCGGACGGGCGGATCATCGCCGGGAGCACCATGGAGCACGTGGGCTTCGACAAGCAGGTGACCGCGGCGGGGCTGGCGCGCATCCTCGACATGGCGCTGCAGCTGTGCCCGGACCTGGCCAGCGCGCCCATCACGGAGACCTGGGCCGGCTTCCGCCCCTGGACCCAGGACGCGCTGCCGTACATTGGAGAAGGCCCCTCGCCCGGCCTGTTCCTCGCCACCGGCCACTTCCGCAACGGCATCCTGCTCGCCCCCATCACCGCGAAGCTCGTCGCCCAGGCCGTGCTGGGAGAGAAGCCCTCGGTGGACCTCACCCCCTTCCGTTACGACCGGGGGACGGTGGCGCGCGGTTGACGCGGCGTGCCTGCCCGCCCTACTCCGGAAGACGGGGAATGCCTCAAGGACCGGAGACGTTCAGTTCGGAACCAGGGCTCGCACCCCACCCTGGATGGCAGGGAGGCGAGGGGGTGATGATTTCTCGCACTCGTTCGCCTTTAATCCCTGGAAACCTCTAGAATCTTCGGCCGTGGAAGCCATCCCCCCCGCACCCCCCAGAATCCTGATCGTCGACGACGATGATTCCGTCCGCGACGTCATCTCCGTGCTCCTCCGTGAGGAGGGCTACAACTGCGTCGTGGCCAATGGCGCCGAGATGGCGCTCGACGTCGCAGGCGAAGAAGAGACGCCGCTCGTCATCAGCGACATGAAGATGCCGGGGCGCGACGGGTTGTGGCTGCTGGAGAACCTGCGCGAGCGGCTGCCGGACACGTCCGTCATCATGCTCACCGGCTACGGCGACACCGAGTCCGCCGTGGATTGTCTACGCCGGGGCGCGGTGGACTACCTGCTCAAGCCACCCAAGCTCACGGACCTCATCCGCGCCATCGAACGCGCGCTCGCCAAGCGCCGCATCGAGATGGCGCGCAAGCGCTACCAGAAGAAGCTCGAGGGCAAGGTGCGCGACCGCACCGCCGAGCTGCGCAGCGCGCTGCACAACATCGCGAACACGTACCAGAACACGCTGCTGGCATTGGTGGCGGCCCTGGACGCGCGCGAGCACGAGACGAGCGACCACTCCCAGCGCGTGGTCAGCTACACCTCCGCCATCGCCACCCGCATGGGCATCCACGGCAAGGAGATGGAGGAGATCGGCCGCGGCGCGCTCTTGCACGACATCGGGAAGATCGGCGTGCCGGACGCGGTGCTGCTCAAGCCCGGCAAGCTCACCCCCGACGAGTGGTTGGAGATGCGGCGTCATCCGGAGATCGGCTTCCAGATGATCCAGAACATCCCCTTCCTCTCCACGCCGGCGGACATCGTCCTGTCGCACCAGGAGCGCTTCGACGGCGCGGGCTACCCCCGCAACCTCCAGCGCAATGAGATCCACATCGGCGCGCGCATCTTCGCGGTGGCGGACACGCTGGACGCGATGACGAGCGACCGGCCGTACCGCAAGGGCACGACGTTCGCGAACGCCATCCAGGAGATCAAGCGCTGCGCCAACACGCAGTTCGACCCGGACGTCGTGAAGGCGTTCCTGGACATCGGCGAGGAGGGCCTCATCCGCATCAAGAAGGAGATGGCGGAGAAGAAGCTCAACCCGATGCAGGCCGCCGCGGACGCCGCCGAGTCCGAGGCCGAGCTGGCGCGGCTCACCGACCTGGACGACGAGCCCGACTCCCCGCCGGTGGGCAGCACCGCCACGCCCATTGGCGCGCCGCCCGCCGTCATCCGTTCAGCCTCAGGGACCGAAGGCTGAAGCGGACCGCGGGAAGCGGTGCCTTTCCGCGCGGGGGTTGCTATCCATGAAGGCGGAAGGCCCCGCGATGACCGCCCCCCTGCCCGCTTCCAATCCGCTCGCCCCCCCGCTGTGTGACGCGCAGGGGCGGCGCATGACGTACCTGCGGCTGAGCGTCACGGACCGCTGCAACTTCCGCTGCACCTACTGCTCGCCCGCGTCGTGGGGCGGGAAGAAGGACCTGCTCGACGCGGGAGAGTTCGAGCGCATCGTCTCCGTGTTCGCGCGCATGGGCATCCGCCGCGTGCGCCTGACAGGGGGCGAGCCGCTCGCCCGGCCGGACATCCTCGACATCGCGAAGCGCATCGCCGCGGTGCCCGGCGTGGAGCACCTGGCCATCACCACCAACGCGAGCCGCCTGGAGTCGCTGGCCGGGCCGCTGCGCGACGCGGGCGTCACCCAGCTCAACCTGAGCCTGGACACGCTGTCCGCGGAGGTGTTCCGGCGCATCTCCAAGCAGGGCGACTTCGAGGCGGTGCTGCGCGGCATCGACGCGGCGGCGGGCTCGGGCTACCAGTCGTTGAAGCTCAACGTCGTGGTGATGCGCGGCATCAACGACGCGGAGGTGCCGGAGCTGGTGACGTACGCGCACGCGCGCGGCATCACCCCGCGCTTCATCGAATTGATGCCCTTTGGTCAGGGCACACCGGTGCCCACGGCGGAGCTGCTGGAGCGCATGGCGGCTTCAGGCCGCGTCCTCACCGAGGAGCCCCCGGAGAGCGCCGCATCACCCACGTCCGGGCCGGCGCGCTACTGGAGCACGGACAGCGGGCGCGTGGGGTTCATCTCCCCGCTGACGCAGAACTTCTGCGGCGGCTGCAACCGGGTGCGGGTGGCGTCCAACGGCGACCTGCGCAGCTGTCTGGGCGGCCGGGCGCAGGCGCCGCTGCATCAGCTCATCCGGGGCGGCGCGACGGACGAGGAGCTGGCCGTGGCCGTGCGCCGCGCGCTGGGTGAGAAGCCGGAGGGGCACCGCTTCACGGAAGCCGGAAACGGCGCCACGCTCCTGCCCATGATGGGCATTGGCGGCTGAGGGCTACTTCACCAGCCGGATGTTCACGGGGTAGCGGTACAGCTCGCCGTCGTTGGCCTTCAGGCCGGCGATGACGCTGAACACCAGCGACGCCAGGAAGACGATGGCGCCCGTGACGACGCCCAGGCCCAGCGCGCACACCAGGATGCCGGAGATGGCCATGCCGATGGTCGTGGTGATCTGGAAGTTGAGCGACTCCACCGCGTGCGCGCGGATGAAGGACGACTCCTTGCCCTTGGCCAGCATCAGGAACAGCGGCACCGCCCAGCCCAGGAAGCCCGCGCCCACGATGAGGCCGGCGATGGAGCCCAGATGGGCCAACATCCCCATCGTCTTCTCATCCTGGGTCGCCGTCGGCGAGCCGGTGATGAACGTGCCGAACTGCTGATCCTCGCGCTGACCTGGCTCCATGAGACGCCCTCCCAAACTGAGTGGGGCGCGACGGGTGCGCCCGGATGAGCGCACCATGACATGCCGTGTCGGTGCCTGTCATCCAGCGGACAGGGGCCGAGCCTGCGGGCCCCCGCCCACCGGCGGCCTTCAGCGGTACAGCTCGTGGCCCGCCTTCTTGAATTCCTCGCTCTTGTCCTTCAGCCCCTGCTCCAGGGCCTGGGTCTCGTTGACGCCGACCTTGTCCGCGTAGTCGCGCACGTCCTGGGTGATCTTCATGGAGCAGAAGTGCGGGCCGCACATGGAGCAGAAGTGCGCGACCTTGGCGCCTTCGGCGGGGAGCGTCTCGTCGTGGAAGGCGCGGGCGCGCTCGGGGTCCAGGGACAGGTTGAACTGATCCTCCCAGCGGAACTCGAAGCGCGCCTTGGACAGGGCGTTGTCGCGAGCCTGCGCGCCCGGGTGGCCCTTGGCCAGGTCCGCGGCGTGGGCGGCGATCTTGTACGTGATGACGCCCTCCTTCACGTCGTCACGGTCGGGCAGGCCCAGGTGCTCCTTGGGCGTCACGTAGCAGAGCATCGCCGTGCCGAACCAACCGATCATCGCCGCGCCAATGCCGCTGGTGAAGTGATCGTAACCGGGCGCGATGTCCGTGGTGAGGGGCCCCAGCGTGTAGAACGGCGCCTCGTGGCACACGGCGAGCTGCTTCGTCATGTTCTCCTGGATGAGGTGCATGGGGACGTGGCCGGGGCCTTCGATCATCACCTGCACGTCGTGCTTCCAGGCCACCTTGGTCAGCTCGCCCAGCGTCTCCAGCTCGCCGAACTGCGCGGCGTCGTTGGCGTCCGCGATGGAGCCGGGGCGCAGGCCGTCACCCAGGCTGAAGCTGACGTCGTACGCCTTCATGATCTCGCAGATCTCCTCGAAGTGCGTGTAGAGGAAGTTCTCCTGGTGGTGGGCCAGGCACCACTTGGCGAGGATGGAGCCGCCGCGGCTGACGATGCCGGTGAGGCGCTTCGCGGTGAGCGGCACGTACTGGAGGCGCACGCCTGCGTGGATGGTGAAGTAGTCCACGCCCTGCTCGGCCTGTTCGATGAGCGTGTCGCGGAAGATGGCCCAGGTGAGCTCCTCGGCCTTGCCGTTCACCTTCTCCAGCGCCTGGTAGATGGGCACGGTGCCGATGGGCACGGGCGCGTTGCGGAGGATCCACTCGCGCGTCTCGTGGATGTTGCGGCCGGTGGACAGGTCCATGACGGTGTCCGCGCCCCAGCGGATGGACCAGACCATCTTCTCCACCTCCTCCTCGATGGAGGACGTGACGGCGGAGTTGCCGATGTTGGCGTTGATCTTCACCAGGAAGTTGCGGCCAATGATCATCGGCTCCAGTTCCGGGTGGTTGATGTTCGCGGGGATGATGGCGCGGCCCCGGGCGATCTCATCGCGCACGAACTCCGGCGTAATCACGCGCGGAATCGAGGCGCCCCAGGAGTGGCCGGGGTGCTGGGCAGCGAGTGAAGCGTCGAGCTTCTGGTTCTCGCGCACGGCGACGTATTCCATCTCCGGCGTGATGATGCCCTTGCGGGCGTAGTGCATCTGGCTGACGTTGGCGCCGGCCTTGGCGACGCGGGGCTTGCGGATGTGGCTGAAGCGCAGGCCGTTGAGGCGCGGGTCGGTTTCGCGGGCGCGGCCGTATTCCGACGTGATGCCGTCCAGTTCGTCCGTGTCGCTGCGGGCGCGGATCCAGTTCTCACGGACGGCAGGAAGGCCCCGGCGCAGGTCGATGTCGGCGGAAGGGTCGGTGTAGGGGCCGCTGGAGTCGTAGACGTGGACGGGGGGGTTGGCGGTCTCCGGGCCGGCGTGGCCGTGGTGACGCGTGGGTGTCTGGGCGATTTCGCGCAGGGGGACGCGGAGGTCGGGGTGCAGGGACCCGGGCACGTAGACCTTGCGCGAGGCGGGAAGCGGGCCACGGCTGATCCCCTCCAGCACCTTCCCATCGACCTTCAGGCTCTTGGACGCTCCACTCATCGGACGGCTCCTCGTGAGAACGGACGGAGACGGAACGGGAGCATGGCGCGCCCACACCGCTTCCCTCCGCCGGTGCTAACCGGTTCAGGTTCAAAGGGATCGGACGCGGACACGCGTCCATCTCAGCCCCCTTCCGGAGGCGCCCCTAGCGACTGCGGAGCGGTGTAGCGCAGGGGGAAGCCCGCTTCAACCCGTGTGGAGGTGAGCCTGGGCCCAGTGGACGCACGGTGGCCCTACGGGGAGGGCTCATCAAAGACTCGCATTGACACGTCAAACACAAACCTGACGCGTCAAGAAAATCACGAATTACAACTTTAACGACAAAGTGGGACTTCGTAGACTGCGGGCTCCCTTCAACAGGAGTTCACATGCAAAAACACTCCCTCGCGATGCTTGGAGCATTCGCGATGCTGACGTCGTGCGCGACGAACCGCCCCGTCCTCCCCGGGCCCGAGGTCGACGACACGACCCTCTTCGTCGGCAAGATCATCACGCTGGATGACAACGGGACGATTGCCGAAGCCGTCACAGTGGACGGCAAGGGCCGCATCTTGAAGGTCGGGACCGAGAAGGACCTGAGCGCGGGGCTTGGCGTGGGCTCCAAGCGCGTCGAGCTGGAGGCGGGACAGGTCCTCCTGCCCGGGTTCATCGATCCCCACCTGCACATCTTGCCGACGCTCATCCAGAGCGTGCTGGGCACCCACAACCTGGCGCCCTGCCTTCCGCCTCCCTACAACCTGTCCACGCCCGAGGAGTGCAAGAAGCACGAGGACCTGCTCAGCGCGCTGAGTTCCATGACCCTCGAGCCCACCACTCCGGAGACGGCCAAGATGTTCGTCCTCGGGATGAACCTGGATCCGTCGCGGCAGCAATTCATCGCCGGCAAGTGTGGCGTGAAGTCGACCATCAACTTCATGCAGCAGCCGAAGCTCTACCTCGATGCGTGTGTGAGCAAGGACCGGCCGGTCCTCATCCTCGACCAGTCGGGCCACCTCGCCTATGTGAACGAGAAGGCGTTCGAGGTCGTCTGCAAGGGACAGAAACCCTGCACCCCTCCGGGTTCGGTGGCGGACGGCGGAGGGCGGTGGGTCGTCGGCAGCGATGGCCAGTACACCGGGTTGCTAGAGGAGGCCGCCGCCTTCGCGCCTTTCCTGGGGGCGACACAGCAGGGAATGCTGATGGAAGCGAGCATCCCTAAGGGCAGCCTCCAGGACCTCCAGAAGGCCATCCAGGCCCTGCGTGAAGCCGGGCTCACGACCATCGCGGATGGCGGGCTGTCCAGCCGGTCGCAGGTCGAGCTGATCAAGCTCCTCGCCATGAACCCGACCTTCCCGCTGCGGGTCACGGGCGTCGTGACCTACGACGCCGCGGGGCCAGTCATGAACCCGGACGGGACCGTCGCCAAGCCGGCACTCAAGCCAACCGGGCCCTCGTGCACCCCGAGCCCGACCAATGACTGCGCGCTGCCCAAGTGGCTGGGCGCCGGTGCCATCAAGCTCTGGGTGGACGGTTCGACGCAGGGCTGCACCGCGCTGCTCGGAAAGCCGTATGCCTACAGCTCGAACGGACACTGTCCGGACGCGAAGGAGGGTCAGGGCGACTTCAAGAGCGCGAAGGAGCTCGCGGACGCCATGCGCCCGCTCTGGCCTGATTCGGCCTGGCGGTTCCAGCTGCATGCCAATGGCAATCAGGCGAACCAGTGGGCCGTCGACGCGTTCTCCCAGCTCCAGTTGGAGCAGGCCAACACGCACCGGATGCTGCTCATCCACAACACCGTGGGCCAGGAGTCCGTCTCCCAGGCGATTGGGGAGCTGCGCAAGGGCACCCATGTCTCCGGGCAGCAGAAGGTGCCGGCGATGGACCTGCGGGTGACGCACCTCATCGGCCACGTGGCGTACTGGGGTGATGCCCTGGCGCAGATGCTCCAGAAGAATGGAGCGCACAAGGACATCGACATCGACCCGGTGGACTTCAACCGCCGCAATGGCATCCCATACTCCTTCCACAGCGACTCCATGGTGACGCCGGCGCGGCCGCTCTGGTTCGTCGAGCAGGCGGTCACGCGGCGCACGTGGGCCTATCCGGACTTCCAGAAGACCTATGTGCTCGGGCCCCAGCATGCGACGACCGTCGAGGAGGCCCTGCGCGCGGTCACCATCGAGCCGGCGCGCCAGCATGAGATTGACAGCTGGGTGGGCAGCATCGAGCCGGGCAAGGTGGCGGACTTCGTCGTCCTGGGCGCCAACCCGCTCGACCGTGACGCCTCCAAGGGCGGGGACCCGACGACCCTCAGCCAGATTCCGGTCGTCCGGACGTACCTGGGCGGCAAGGATCCCGCGAGCAGGAACTGAGTGAGTCCCTCAGCGCGTCGTCCGAATCGCGGGCGACGCGCTGTTTATCGGGTGACGCTCGAAGACTGCACGGAATCCGTCCGAATCCTCCGGGAACTTTCTGGATCGGGGCTTGTCCAAACGAATCGTGAGGATTGGACCAGCAATCGGGCATGGGCGTGCCAGACGGGAATGGAGCCATGGAGTGCGACTGAGACTCTGGCGCGCGCTGGCGACTCTCGTGATCGGCACTGCGTCAGGCTGCCGTGACCGGCAGTCTCCCTCCTGTCTCCGGCTCGCCGATGTATGCGCCGAGTTGTGTGCAGGGAAGCCGGAGCCGAAGTTGCCCGCTCACTGTCCGCATCCCGTCTGCCTCTGCAATCCTGATGCAGGTCTGTGAACGCCACACCCACGCAAACGGCGCCTGTGCCCCAACCAGCGCTGAGTTTCGTCACGTGCTGTCATTAAAGCCGCATGACCCGATGCCACCTGAGAACGGGTTGCCAGGGCACGCCGCAACGCCATCCCGGCCCATTCGAGCTCTTCCTGCGACAGGTCCATGCCCAGCAACTCGTGGCCCTGGTCGTGCTCGATGACAATGCCCCGACCCCGGGAGACGTTAGGATGGGCGTGCCCTTTGCCTTCGGGAGTCCGGTGAAACGTTCAAGCTGGGTGGCGCTCTGCGGCGGTGTGGTGCTGGGTTCGGTGCTCACCTGGGGCGTTCTTCATGCCCTCGAACGCGTCTACTGGGGGAGCCCTGTCCCGGTACGGCTGCGCTCCGACCGCGACCTGACCTGGCTCGTTTCCCAACCCCATGGCCACTGCTCGGGCGATCCCGCGGGGCGGCTCAACGCGGGCACACGGGGACTTCTCTGGTCTCATGGCTCGGTCAAGAGGTTCCGCGTTGAGTATTCCTGGGTGGAGCGACCGGGAGTGCCACCGGATCTGGAACTCCTGACGGACGACAACAGATTCAATGCCATCTGTACCGAAGCGCCCCCTGCAACAGGAGTCCAACCATGAGCACCGTTCGACCTGCCCTGACACGAAAAGCTTTGTGCTGGCTGCTCCTCGCGCTGATGGGCGCCGGATGCGCGTCCACCGGGCATGGCGCCATGGCATCCCCTGCGGACATGCAAGAGGCCCCGCTCCTCTCCTCCTGGCCCGCGAGCCTCTGGTCCACGAAGTACAGCTTGTTCGACCAGACTCCTGACATCGCCATCCATGCATCAGGGGAGGTCATCTTCAAACAGCGGGCAGGTTGGGAGTCGCAGCCGCGCTTCTATCGCATCCTCCTGACACAGGAACAGCAAGCCGGCCTCAAGCAGCGGCTCAAGGCGCTTGAGTCCTTGAAGGGCTATTCCAACCCCGCCCACATCGTCTGCACTCCCGGCAAGGTCATCCGGTGGCAAAATGAGCGGGGAGTTCTTCAAGCGGTGGCGGTGGAGGGGCCCCTTGATTCGGCACACGCAGCGAACGTCAGGGCAAAGACTCCTCCTGAATTCCTGTCAGTCTATGACGAGATTATCAGACTCAAGGCGGAGAACGCCGTCCCCTACGAGCCTGAAAGCATCCGCGTGAGTTTCGTCCCAATACGCGAAGGCGTTGAGTATCCGATTCCCTGGGCCCCATCATGGGCCCCGCCGGTCCCAGAGTCCGCGGAGTTCGCGGACAAAGGATACCTGCGCGCGGACGTCTCGGGTCTTCGTTTCGAGGATCTCTACAACTGGATCGAGTCCCGTGTCGGCGAAAACGAGTACGTCACCTTCCAGGGCAAGGGCTATTACACTTTCATCGAGGATGTCGTTCCAGACCGTCAGGCAATGCGAACAACATTGCCGCCCGAAGGTTGCTCGCCTCGGTGATGGCGCGAAGCCAGCTCAGCGTTGGCTTTCACCGAGAGTGAGGCAGACTGCGATGCCCCCGTCACAGGAGAAAGCCCCCGTGCCGCAGTCGAAGCATGACGCAGTGAAGCCGCTCCGAATGCGCCTGATTCCAGGACTGCTCGTCCTGGCCCTCGTCGGATGCTCCAGTGAGAAGGAGCAGACCGACCCGGACGAGCAGGAACAGCCTCAGCAGGAGCAAGGCACCTGGACGCCCCTCCCCTCGGGCGGGCCTCTTGCCGCGCGGAGCCAGGTGGCGAGTGTCTTTGATGGCCAGAACGTCCTGCTCTGGGGCGGACGGGGCGGCTGCACCGCTGACGGATTCTGCGGCGACGGGGCCCGCTTCAATGTGGCGGCGAAGACGTGGACGCCCATGTCGACCCAGGGCGCGCTCTCCGCACGCTCGCTGCATACGGCGGTGTGGACCGGCGAGCGGATGATGGTCTGGGGCGGGCTTGGCTGCGGTGGCCCCGATGTTCCCTGTGGCGACGGCGCGACCTATGACCCCGCGAGCGACGCCTGGAGCCCCCCCATCAAGTCCGATTACGCGCCCGCTCCGCGCTGGGGACACACAGCCCTCTGGACCGGCACGCAGATGCTGGTGTGGGGCGGCAAGGATGCCCGAGCGCCGCGTGTGTTCAGGGATGGGGCCATCTACCACGCGAAGGAAGACCTCTGGACGACCATGAACTTCGTCAAAGCCCCTCCGAACCGCTATGCGCACTCCGCGGTGTGGATCGACGGCGTGATGTACGTCTGGGGCGGAAACGGTGGCAGCCTCTTCGACGTGGCCATGGCGGACGGCTCGATGTACGGCCCTCACGGGGACGGCTGGCTGGCGATGCCACCCGAAGAAGGGAGCCCCAAGGCCCGCTGGTCTCACACGGCGGTGTGGACCGGGTCGAGCATGATCATCTGGGGCGGGACCGGCTGTGGCGACGACCCCCAGCAGGATCCGCCGATCTACTGCGACAAGGGCGCCGCGTTCGATCCGGTGTACCGGGTGTGGTCAGCCATCTCCACCAAGGGCGCGCCCTCGCCGCGCATCGGGCACACCGCGGTGTGGACCGGTTCGAAGATGGTCATCTGGGGTGGCACCTCGCCGACCTGCGGCTCCGGCGGCGGCGTCTGCTCGGACGGCGCGGCCTACGACCCGGCCACGGACACGTGGGCACCGCTGCGCACCGAAGGCGCACCTTCCGCGCGAACCGGACACGTGAGCGTGTGGACGGGCAACGCCCTCTTCATCTGGGGAGGCATGGGGGCCAGCGGCTCGGATGCTCCCCTTTCGGATGGCGCCTTGTGGGTGCCGTGAGTGCGCGCTGAAGTATGATGTATCAGCAGGAGCCGGACTCGAGAGACCCGACATGCCCAGGTTGAGCCTTGTATCGGATCGGGATCGCCTTTTCCCGGTACAGGCGTTCTTCAACGCCATCAACGCTTCCGAATTCGTCGATACCTACCGGAACCTGCTGAACGGAATCGGCTATGGCTTTGAAGGAATTCTCTCATGCGAGTTCCCAGGAAGCCTTGACCCGTGGGAGGAACGGTTCGACGGGGTCCGGTTCTCCATTTACGAGGAGGAGGTCATCGTTGATTACAGCGTGTTCGTCCGGTTCGCATTGACCTGGGCGCAGGCCCACGTCAAGGCTTGGCCGGAAGACAAGGCTGAGCTCGAAGCGATCCTGAAGGACCTCCCAGGTTACTTGGGCCTCTAAGTGCGTACTGATGTTTGGTGCGGGCCGCAGGAAGACCGCACCCTCGGCTCACACCTTCACGGTCTTCACCAATGGCAGCTCACGCACACGCGTCCCCGTGAGCGCGAACACCGCATTGGCCAGGGCGGGGGCCACGGGGGGCACTCCGGGCTCGCCAATGCCTCCGGGCCGGCCGTCGCTGGGGATGATGTCCACGTGGATGCGCTTCGGCGTCTCCGCGATGCGCGCCAGGCGGTAGTCGCGGAAGTTGCTCTCCACCACGGCGCCGTCCTTCATCGTGATGGCGCCGTAGAGCCCCAGGCTCAGGCCGAACACCACCGCGCCTTCCATCTGCGCCCGCACGCGCTCCATGTTCACGATGGTGCCCGCGTCCGCGACGATCCACGCCTCGTCCACCCGGATGCGCTCGTCCGCGTCCTTCACCACCGACACCACCACCGCCACGTACGTCAGGAAGCTGCGGTGCGCCGCCAGCCCCAGCGCCCTTCCCTCCCGCTTGCGCTCGTCCCAGCGAGACAGGCCCGTCACCCTTTCAATCACCCTGCGCAGCCGCGCCGTGTCCACCGGGTGCTCTTCCAGGGACTGGCCGTAGTTCGGCACCTTCGCCACGCCCAGGTCCTTGGGCGTCACGATGCGCGACGGCCCCAGCACCTCCAGCAACGTGTCTCGCGGATCCGTGCCGCGCTCGTGCGCCAGCTCGTCGATGAAACTCTGCACCGCGAACGCGTGGTAGATGTTCGCCACGGACCGCAGCCAGCCGATGCGCGTGTGCGCCCGCGCCTCGCAGTTCTCCATCCGGATGTCCGGGATGGCCAGCGGCAGGTCCACGATGCCCTGCCCCATCTCTCCGTCCCCCGCGAACGTCGCGTCGGAGAACGTGGAGCCGATGGGCGGGAACGCGATGCGCTGGTGCCACGCCACCACCTTGCCGCTCGCGTCCAGGCCCGCCTCCAGCCGCTGCGCGCTCGTGGAGTGGTAGTAGTCGTGGCGCACGTCGTCCTCGCGCGTCCACTGCAGGCGCACCGGCGCGCCCGCCGCCTTCGCCACCAGCGCCGCCTCCACCACGTAGTCCGGCTTCGACTTGCGGCCGAACCCGCCACCCAACAGCGTCACGTGGATGGTCACCTTCGACGGGTCGAGGCCCAGCGCCTTCGCCACCTCGCTGCGCGCGGCCTGCGGATTCTGCGTCGTGGCCCACACCTCGCAGGTGCCGTTCTCCACCTTCGCCACCGCCGCGGGCGGCTCCATGGGCGCGTGCGCCAGGTGCGGCGTGTTGTACGTGGCCTGCACCCGCTTCGCCGCCTTCGCCAGCGCTCCTTGCGCGTCGCCGACGTTGCGCACCACCTTGCCCGGCTTGCCAATCACCTCCAGCAGCTGCTCGCGGTACGCCTCCGAGTCGTAGACGGCGTTGTCCCCACCCTCCCACGTCACGTCCAGCGCCGCGCGGCCCTTCATCGCCGCCCAGGTGTTGTCCGCCACCACCGCCAGGCCTCCCAGCGGCTGGAACAGGAAGGGCTTCGTCGCCGCCGGCAACTCCACCACCTGCCGCACGCCCGGCACCGCCAGCGTCTTCGTCGCGTCGTAGCGGGCCACCTTGCCTCCCGCCACGGGCGGACGCGCGATGACCGCCGTGCGCATCCCCGGCAACACGACGTCCGCGCCGAACACCGCCCGGCCCGTCACGATGTCCGGCCCGTCCAGCAGCGGCAGCTCCTTGCCCAGGTGCTTGAGCTCGCTGCGCGGACGGAGCGTCACCGCGTCCTTCTTGGGGACCTTCAGCTTCGCCGCGTCACCGGCCAGCTCGCCGAACTTCAGCGTCCGCTGCGTGCCCTTGTGGAAGACGGCGTGGTCGCGCGCCTCGCACTCCGTGGGCGCCACCTTCCAGCGCTTCGCCGCCACCGCCACCAGCATCGTGCGCGCCGTCGCGCCCGCGTAGCGCAGGTCGTCGAAGATCTTCCGCACGCTGCTGGAGCCGTCCGTGTTCTGGTCTCCGTAGGCTTCGTCGCCGTCGCCCTGGACCACCTTCACATGGGCCATGTCCGCGCCCAGCTCGTCCGCGATGAGCACCGGCAGCGAGCTGCGCACACCCTGACCCATCTCCGAGCGGTGGCAGACGATGGTCACCACGCCGTCCGGCGCCACGTGCACGAAGACGTTGGCCCGGAGGCCCCCCGTGGGCACTTCCGGCAGCGACGTGGGCATGGGCGCGGCGTGGGCCCTCGCGGGCAGGAACACCTCCAGCCCCAGGCCCGCGGCCACGAGTCCCATTCCTTCGAGCACGGAGCGGCGCGACAGACGGATGCGTGTGTCTTGCATGGTGGCGGCCCTCACTCCGTCGGCAGTCCCGCCGCCTTCTTCACGGCGGTGCGGATGCGCGTATATGTCCCGCAGCGGCACAGGTTGCCCGCCAGCGATTGATCGATCTCCGCGTCGGTGGGCTTCGGCTTCTTCGCCAGCAGCGCCGCCGCCGTCATGATCTGCCCCGCCTGACAGAAGCCACACTGCGGCACCGCCAGGTCCACCCACGCCTTCTGCAACGGGTGCGAGCCGTCCGGCGACAGGCCTTCGATGGTCATCACCTCGCGGCCGTCCGCGCGGCGCACCGGCGTCACGCACGAGCGCACCGCCGCGCCGTCGATGTGCACCACGCACGCGCCGCAGAGCGCCTGGCCGCAGCCGTACTTCGTGCCCGTCAACGTCAGCACGTCGCGCAGCGCCCAGAGCAACGGCATCTCCGGATCCACGTCCAGCACGTGCTCGGTCCCATTCACTCGCAGACGGATGCTCACGGTCGGCTCTCCTCGCGCGGGCACTCCGCGCCATCCTTCACCCACGCGGCCACCAGGGCCCCGAACTCCGCCTGCGTTCCCGGCGCCGGAACCCGATCCGCCCCGGGCTTCCAGCCCCAGCCCACCAGCTCGTCATGCGCCGAGTGCTCAATCAATTCCGCCAGGCTCTTTCCGCCGTTGCGCGCCGGGTCCTTCAACTGTTCGCACAGCGCGCGCGGCGTGCGCCCCTCCCACGCCATCACCTTGGGCGCCACGTGCCACTTGGGCGCGCCGGGGATCCGCGCCAGCTGCGCGTTGCGGTCCTGGTGGCAGGAAGTGCACTCCAGGCCGGGCACCCCCTGGTCCTCAGGGCCCCGGACCACCGGCGGGTCGTGCACCTTGCCCTCTTCACCTTGCAGCGGACTGTCGCCCGCGGGGTGGCAGTTGACGCAGCGGGGATGCAGCATGACCCGGCTCGCCTCCAGGAACAGCGCTTGCGAGCGCTCCTTCTTGTCGCCAATGCCCGCGAAGGCCTCCGGCGGCCGGAGTGCTTGCGGATTCGCGGGCGGCGGCACCACGGCCGGATGCGCCGCGCGGCCTCCGCATCCCACGCTGATCAGGAGCGACAGCGACAGCCCCGCCGCCCCCGCGCCCAGCACGGCTCCCAGTGCCTTCGAGCGAAGATTCATCGTGCCCCGTCCATCCCTTCGGCCAGAGGTCGTCCGGCCTCACACGCAGCGTCGCGAGGCCGGACGGGCCATGCTGCCCCGGTCCCGCCCTCCGCGAGCCTGTCAAAATGCCGCATGGCCTGTGAAGGTTTTCTTCAGAACGGGGCCAACCCTGGGAGTGGGCGGTGACCTCACGCACCGTGAGGGACGGCGGCCTTCGTGAAGGATTCGTGCCTGGGTGACACGGGCCGCGGGCGGGATTGACGGAATGTCTTTCGGGGCCGCTGGGGGATCCGCGCAAGTGCGCGGAATCGCGTGCGCGGGGTGTTGGAACGCCATGTGTATTGGGAAGCACGCAAGGAGATAGCCCGCCATGCGCCAGAACCCCGCGTCGTCCGTGTTCTCCCTCACCCGCCTCTTCGTCGAACAGTGTTCCCGGTGGAGGCTGCGCGAGGAGGTCATCGCGTTCATCCTCGAGTTCGGTACTCCCGCCCGGGCGTGTGGTGCCACCCACCTCACCGTGCACGAGCGAGACCTGCCGGTCGCGCTGCGTGACTCGTCATTGGCGCGGCAGGCCCGCGGGTGGATCCTCATCCTCAATGACGAGGACCGGCTCCTCACCTGCTACCGCCGCCAGGACGCCTCGCGCTTCCTGCGGCAGAAGTCCAAGCGCCGTCCCGCGGGCGTGACCCGGGGCCGCGACGACTTCCTGCGCGGCCTCCAGTTCGCTCCGGCCTGAATCAGTCGAGCCCCGTCTTGCCCACCGCCCAGTAGGCCTTCACCTTCGACGTGGCGCGTTCGCCGTCGCCGCGCAGCCGCGAGCGCAGGGCCTGGATGGACTGCGCCCGGCCCGTCATCACCAGCGTCGCGCCGGGCTTCGTGCGCAGGGCTTCGCGCAGCCGTTCGTGGACTTGCGCCAGGTGCGCGTCGCCTGCCGTGCGCTCCACGTCCTGGCCCTCGAAGCCCAGCTCGCGCAGCGCGGGCGCGCAGTCCTCGCGGCGTGTCACCTCGAAGATGGGGGTGACGTCGCGCTTCGCTCCGGTGCGGAACGCGTGCGCCACCGCGAAGGACGTCTCGTCACCGAAGAGCACCACCGGCGCGTCGCCGGACTCCAGCGCCACCGAGCGACGGGGGCCGAAGAATTGCACCGTGTCCCCGGTGCGCACGTCGCGGCCCCACTTCGCTCCCGGGCTGTCGCCGTGCAGGTACACCAGGAAGGCCGTGGCCCCTCGCGCTTCGTCCCACGACAGCGGCGTGTACGTGCGCATGCCCAGCCCTGGCAGGAACACCTGCACCTTGTCGCCGGGGCTCCATCCCTGCCCCCGCAGCGCGGGCCCTTCACAGTCAATCTGTCGAAAGGCGCGCGAGACTTCGCGCACCTGGGTCACCTTCGCTTCGGTGAAGAGAAACCGGCCCAGCATGCTTCCGAGCATGGCCTTGGCGTTTGCCATTGGAGCCTCCGTTCAGGCGTTCATACGCCTCCTGCACGTGCACGGCTCGTGAAGTTGCGTGAAGGCGTCCTCACCTTGCAGGGCAGAGACCCCCACGAAAGGAAGCGGACATGGGCTCCTGGCATCCCCGGGTGCGCTGGCTTCGGACCGGCGGCGCCACTGTCCTTGCCATCCTGGCAGGCGGAGGCTGTGCGATGGGCCCGGATGAATTCGGGCCGCAGGTGACGTCGAGCTCGACGCCCCTGGACAACCCCATGTCCCAGTTCCGGGAGGTACTGGCGCCCTACGGCACCTGGATGGACCTGCCGGACGTCGGCTGGGTCTGGCGGCCGGACCCGAACGAGGTAGGCGTGGGCTTCAACCCGTATTCCACCGCCGGCCGGTGGGTTTCCAGCGACTGGGGATGGACCTTCGAGAGCGATTGGAACTGGGGCTGGGCGCCGTTCCACTATGGCCGGTGGTTCACCACGCCGACGGAGGGTTGGCTGTGGTGGCCCGACAATGAGTGGGCTCCTGCCTGGGTGGACTGGCGTTGGGGCAATGGCTTCGTTGGCTGGCAGCCCCTCTCGCCTCCGGGCATCAGCACCGGGTTGAGGTGGACGTTCGTGAGCGCGAACAACTTCGTGCAGCCCGACGTGGAGTCGCATCTCCTTCCGGAGGCGCAGGTCCAGGACCTGATGCGGCAGACGCAGCCCGTGGGCGAGCACGTGGTGGCCCGCGAGGGGTACTGGAACCGGGGGCCCGAGCCCAGGGAGGTCGCACGGGTCACCGGGCAGGCGGTGCCGCTCGCGAAGCCGATGACGCCGCCCACGGGACATCCGCCGCGTGCATCGGCCACGAGCCCGGAAGGCGCTGCGCCTATGCAGGCTGGAGGAAGCGTCCGTCCACCAGATGGTCGATGACCTCGCGGGCGGAGTGCGGATCCAGCCTCTCCTTGGTGCCCAGCTGCGTCACCGCGCTGGAGACGGTGGTGGGCTTTTCGAAGGCGGCCAGGGCGGCGAGGAGGATGGCTCCGTCATCGCCCTGGGTCAGCGTGGGGTCGGTGAACCTTCGCGGGTTGACGGACGGTGCGCAGCTCAACGTGATTCCGTCCACCGAGCGCAGGACCGTCACCGGCTCCTTCGCCATCTTCGCGGGGGCCCGGTGGCTGCCCAGCCAGTCCCCCAGCGTGAAGCGCTCCGCCGAGGACGCGGTGTTCTTGAGCCGCGTGCGCCCGTGGAGGTCGACGTGCTTCCTCTCGTCCCGGTGCTTCCAGGCCAGCGCGTCCACCCGGTCCGAATTGCGCTGCACCGCCGCTTCCAGCTCCTTGTCCTTGAAGCGGATCATCGGCACGGACACGTCGCCGGGCTCGCGGCGCTCGAAGTAGCCGAGGAACTCCGCGAACGTCTTCGCCTCCGTCACCATGTCGAAGCGCGCGGGGTGCTCCGTGACGAGCGCCCCGGGCTGCGCCTCCAGCCGCTGGTAGCCCACCACGCAGTCCAGGCCGATGATGCGCTCCACCAGCCGCAGCTCCTCCGCCAGCCGCTCCCGGCTCGTGAACGGCAGGCCCCCGATGCCGGAGATTTCGACCTCCACGTTCGGATGGCGGCGGACGGACTCGATGACGTCCAATAGCTCGCGGTCCTTCGCGCAAGGCTTGAGCAGGCCCTTGGACATCTGCTCCAGCCGCTGCTGTTCGGAGAAGCAGCCGATGTCGATGACCATGTAGATGCGCTGGAAGGTCTCCGCCAACGCCGAGACCAGCTCCACGCGCGGCACGCCCCAGAGGAAGTACGTGCAGCAGTGGCGCGACAGGTCCACGCCCGCCCAGGTGCTCCCCAGGAACTCCGCGGTGCTGCCCGCGAAGTCGTAGCGCATCTGCCACGTCCGGCTGGCGATCTCCTGGTGATCCTTGCGCACGTTCTCCTCGGCGCGCAGGAACGGCTTCGCGCGTCCGAAGTCCGCCTTCTGGTTGCCTCGCGCCCCGCCGCAATAGAGGCAGTTCTCGCCGCAGCCCTTCCCTGGCGCGACCCAGCCGGAGAAGGAGTGTGCGTCCATCTGGCTGAGGAAGATCTCGTTGAAGTGCGAGTAGTAGACGTCCTGCGTGTTGGTCGAGCGCTGCACGTACGCCAGCGGCAACCGGCGGGGACGGCCGTCCGGCGTCCGCGTCACGACGTTGGGCGGGGCTTCTTCTCCGTTGCAGAGCGCCAGCAGGGGGACTTCCCCATCGCCCAGGATGACGTGGTCGATGCAGTCGTAGCCGCTCAATTCCTTCCACCAGTACGACGCGGAGTTGCCTCCCACGACGATGCGGATGGACGGGTCGATCTTCCGGATGGTCCGGGCGATGAGCAGCGCGCGGTCCACGTGGTGGAACCACTTGAGGCTGATGCCGATGAGCTTCGGGCGAACGCGGGCGATGAGGCGCTCGAAGGACTGCGTCACCTCCCCTGCGCTTTCGTCCCCATCCCACAGGCGCACGAAGGCTTCAATCCCGCCGCGCCGCAGGTAGCTCGCCAGGTAGAGGATGCCGCACGTGGCTTCGCCCGTTCCGGCACCGACGAGGAGGACTGGCGAGAGGGCACGACCACTGCTCATGGGACGACCACCGGACTGGGAGGGAGACGAAGGCCAGCGTATAGGCGAATCCGGGCAGGCCCCGCGTGGATTCGTCGCCTCCCCTCCTTCCAGGCCGCCGGCCTGCTCCCTGGACGGCCCCCCACTCCAGCAGTTCAGCGAGGTGCCGGAGCAGGACCCGGGGCTTCACGGGCGGTCGTTGAGTCGGCCCGAGCCTGCCGTCTCACGGCCGCGGACACCACTCGTATCCGGCGCTGTCGCCGACGGCTTTCGTCCCCGCCTGCGCCGCCGCTTCTTCGAGGCAGCACCCTGAGGCTGTCCGCCCAACGACCGCAGCACCTGCGCGCGGACGCCGCCCTCCAATCGCAGTTGTTGCATGAGCGCCTGCACCTGCTTCGCGCCCTGCGGGTTCCGCAATCCCTCTCCCAGCCGCTCGACGATGTCGATGCGCAGCGCCACCGGCCCGATGACCTCGTAGCCGAAGGCCCGCGCGCTCCGGCCGGCCAGCGCCGAGACATTCAGCGCCGGCTCCTGGGGGATGCCCTGCGGGGACGGCGCCTGCAGGAAGAGCGCCGTCAACATGGCCCGCCGATCCAGGGCCTGGGGCGACAGGGCCTGGGTGACGTAGAGGAACCGCTGGCCCTCGTGGACGCCCTGCGCCTTCAGCCGCTCCCGCGACTCCTCGTCCAGGAGCCGCCACTGCTCGCGCGCTTCGCCCTGGGAGATGACGCCCAGCCCTTCCGCCAGCTGGTAGGCCACGGCTCGCGTCGCGGGTGAGCGGCTCGCGCTCGTGAAGGACTCCGCGGGAAAGCCTCCCATGGCCTCCGTGACCAGGTCCCTCGCCAACGCCACCAACCGGCGCTCCAATCGCTGACGCGCGCCGCCCGTCCACACCTCCGGCTCCGCCAACGCCAGCTGCGGCGAGCGCCGGTCGCGCCCCCGCACCAGCCGGGCCAGCGGCTGCGCCTCGAAGGAGATTCGCCCCGTCGCGTCCACTTCAAAGGCATCGTGCGTCGCGTCCACCACGCGCTGGACGAACTGCTCCTCCGTCATCAACGCGCCTTCCGCGCCCGGAACCTCCGTCAACAGGAGCCCCAGCTTCGCGAAGGGATTGTCCGAGGCACCGGCCTGCGGCTGCGTGCTGGCCCTCACGAAGCGGCGCGCGCTCCTCCTCGCGGCCCGCTGCACGAAGCGCTCCACCAGCCGCTCATGCAGGGCGTCTCCCAGCGCGTCCTCGATGCGGCGCGTGCGCTCCTGCCAGTCTTCCGCGTCGTTCAGCCAGCCCGGACGATGGCTGATGTACGTCCAGATGCGGATGGCCGCGAGCCGGTCCATCAGCGTGTGGATGTCCCCGGAGGCATCGTCCAGCGGTGACACCTGCCGGCCCAGCCACGTCGGATCCAGCTTCCCGTCCCCGGCTGTCAGCTGGAGGAACGTCTCGCGCAGCAGCGCGACGTGCTGCCCGAAGAGCCCCTTGCGGAAGTCCGGGATCTGGCAGACCTGCCACAAGAGCTCCACGGATGCCTTGTCGGTGGTGAGTTCGCGGATGGCGGGCACCGCCGACAGGCCCTTGAGCGCGTCGAAGTCGTCCGCGCGCTCCACCCGGACGAAGGCGCTGTCGCGAGGCGCCCGCGACAATGAATCCAGCAGCGCCTCAGGGCTTGCGAAGTCGAGCGAGGAATTGCGCCAGACGAGGCTGCGCACCGCCGGAAAGCGGTGGGTTTCAATGGCGGAGACGATGCGCGGCGGCAGCTCCGGCAGCGTGTTCAGCGCGCCAAAGCTCCCGTCGTTGAGGTGGCGCCCCGCGCGGCCGGCGATCTGCGCCAGCTCGTCCGGATACAGGTCGCGCTGCTCGGCGCCGTCGTACTTGGAAAGCGTCGCGAAGGCCACGTGGTTGAGGTCCAGGTTCAACCCCATGCCAATGGCATCCGTGGCCACGAGGTACTGGACCTCGCCGGATTGATACATGGCCACCTGCGCGTTGCGTGTCCGCGGCGACAGCGCGCCCAGCACCACCGCCACCCCGCCCCGCAGACGGCGCAGCGCTTCGGCCAGTTCGTAGACGCGGTCCGCGGAGAACGCGACCACCGCCGAGCGCGGAGGCAGGCTCTTCAGCGAGCGGCGCCCGGCATAGCGCAGCTGCGACAGGCGCATGGCGCGCTTCGTGGACGCATGGGGAATCAGCGCCTGCACCATGGGCCGCATGGTGTCCGCGCCCAGGAACCAGGTCTCCTTGCGGCCGCGCGCGTGCAGCAGCCGGTCCGTGAAGACGTGCCCGCGCTCCCGGTGCGCGGCGAGCTGGATTTCATCCACCGCGAGGAAGTCCACCTCCCGGTCGGTCGGCATCGCCTCCACGGTGCAGATCCAATAGTCAGGCCGGGGCGGTATGCGCTTCTCCTCGCCCGTCATCAGCGCGACCCGGCCCTCGCCCACCTTCGCGGTCACCCGGTCGTAGACCTCACGGGCAAGCAGGCGAAGCGGCAACCCGATGATGCCGGAGTCGTGCTCGAGCATCCGTTCGATGGCGCGAAAGGTCTTCCCGGTGTTCGTGGGCCCCAGCTCCGCCACGACGACGGACGGCCGGCTGGATGGGCTCGAGCTCATTGGCGAAGACTAACCCCGAACCCCCTCCTCCGCCCTGGAGGCCGCAAGGGATGTTCGCGGACAACGTCCCTGCCCGCGCCCTGCGTGGAAGCAGGCGTCCGCGAAAGGCCCTTGCCAGATACAACGGGCCCCGGGGCGGGACGGACAGGCGCGGCGCTCCCGGCACGCGGGGGCAGATGGGATGGACGGCGCCGCCCGGGCCCCCCAGCTTCCGGACACGCAGCCGCCCGGGGGCAATGCCATGGCCGACACGCATTCGCAGCCGTCCGAGACCGACCCGGGGGAGCTGGGGGTCCGCATCACGCTGCTCAACGCCGCACTGGCGACCAAGGTCGTCTGCGTGCGGCGCTACACGTGCCACGCCCTGTTGGCGGGAGGCGCGTGTCACGAGGCGATGAAGGCCGCGTTCGGCCTGCACGCTCGCGACGAACAGGACCACGCGCTCAGGCTCGCCGAGCGCATCCAGCAGCTGGGCGGCCGGCCGGATTTCAACCTTGGAGGGCTCATGTCCAGTGGTGACACCCAGGACGACGAAGGGCGGACGCTGGTGGAGCTGCTGCGCGAGAACCTGGAGGCGGAGCGCGTCGCCATCGCGTCGTACCGCGACCTCATCCCCTACTTCGCGGAACGCGATCCCACCACGCGGCGGCTGCTGGAGGAGCTCCTCGACGAAGAGGAGGCCCACGCCAACGCCCTGCACGCGCTGCTGAGGCCTTGAGACCCCGGCCCGGTGGGTTCCTCGGGCGGGTCCCGAACGGACCCGCCGGGCCGAGGATCCTCAGGCGCCCGGTGCCACCTGCACGTCGCGGTAGCGCACCATCCGCTTCAGCGACGGATCCCACAGGTTCAGCCGCAGGCACCCCACGATGTCCTTCAGCGTGAGCGTGGTGACGTGCGGCCCCTGGAGTTCCGGGATGGACGCCATCGCCTCCGGCAGCCGGTAGAACGGGATGCGTGGGTTGAGGTGGTGGACGTGGTGGTAGCCGATGTTGCCCGTGAACCACTCCATCACCGGCCCGAAGCGCATGTAGCTGCTGGCCTCCAGCGCCGCGTCCGCGTGGCTCCACGACGCCTCCGGCAGGATGGCCACCTCGTCGAAGTTGTGCTGCGCGTAGAACAGGTACGTGCCCAGCGCGTACGCGGCGAACAGCGGCCCCAGGAAGGCCGTGAGGTAGACGCCCAGGCCAAACCCATGCCAGACAGCCGCGGACAGGGCCACGTGCACGCCCAGCGCCAGCCCGGACGTCCAGTAGCGCTTCGGGTTCTTCACGAACGGCTGGAGGCACAGGCTGTAGAGGAACGCGGTGAAGTAGCCGAACAGCTGCGTCACCGGGTGGCGCTCCACCACGTAGCCCAGGCGCTGGGCGCCGGTGGCCTTGCGCCATTGCTCCGTGGTCCAGGTGGCGAAGGTGCCCGCCGAATCCGCCGCGATGCGGGCGGTGTTGGCGTGGTGATGGTTGTGCGTGTCATTCCAGATGCGCGACGGGGTGAGCGTGAGCAGCCCCTGCACCTGGAAGAGCGCCTTGGCCCACCGGGACTTCGGCAGGAGCGCCCCGTGCATCGCGTCGTGGAAGAGGATGAAGCAGCGGATGAGCACCAGCGCTTCAATGAGGCCGCCCACGATGCGCAGGGGCCACCAGGGCGCGGCCACCGCCAGCACCACCGCGCCCACGAGCGCGGCGTAGGTGGAGCCGAGCGCCCAGAGGGAGCGCGCGGTGTCCTGGGCCGCGTAGGGACGCGTGCGGGCAATGAGGTCCTTGCTCGATGGCGACGCGGTTCGTTCCATGGGGACAGGGCTCCGGCGGTGCCCGCCCGGCGACACACCGGGACGGATGACCGCGAGCGTTGTCCCATCCCCATGTCACGGCCGGGTCAGCGCTTCTTACGCCAGGCGCGAAGCTCCGCTTTCTTCTGCTTGCCCACCTCGTCCAGCCGGGCCTGCCAGGTTTCACGGTAGGGGCGCAGGGCCTCCGCCACGGCGCGGGCCACCACCAGGTTGCGGTACCACTTGGCGTCCGAGGGCACCAGGTGCCAGGGCGCCTGCTCGGTGGACGTGAGGGCGAAGACATCCTCATAGGCGCGCGTGTAGTCCGCCCAGTGCTTGCGGTCCTCCCAGTCGCCCGCGGCGATCTTCCACGCCTTGCGCGGCTCCTCCTCGCGAGCCAGCAGCCGCTGCTCCTGCTCCTCCTGGCTGATGTGGAGGAAGAACTTGAGGATGATGGTGCCGTGCTCCCAGAGGAGGGTCTCGAAGTCGCGGATGTGCTGGTAGCGCGACTTCCAGAGCGCCTTGGGCACCAGGTTGTTCACCCGCGCCACGAGCACGTCCTCGTAGTGGGAGCGGTTGAAGATGGAGAACTCGCCCAGGCGCGGGGTCTTGCAGTGCACGCGCCAGAGGAAGTCGTGCTCCCGCTCCTCCGTGCTGGGCACACCAAAGGAGGTGACGCTCACCCCGCGCGGATTGAGGCTGCCCACCACGTGCTTGATGGTGCCGTCCTTGCCGGCGGTGTCGCGCCCCTGCAGGACGATGAGGACGGAGTTCATCTTCGCGCCCCACAGCAGGTCCTGGAGATCGAACAGCTCCTCGCCCAGCACGTCGAACTCCGTCTTGGCCACCTCCTTGTCCGTCTTCTTCGGCGGTCCCGTGGGGGTGCGCTCCAGCTTCACCTTCGCGCCCTGCTTGTCGTTGCGGATGATGTCCATGGTCCCCTTCGCTCCTGGTGTGAGCGCAAGCGTGCCCTGAGCGAAAGCGGATTCACACCGTTCCGAACCAGGACGGCGGCAGAACGTCCGAGTCGAACCTTTCAAGGAGCATCCGGCACAGGTGGTGGCGGCAGGACAGCGTGCCGCCTCCCTCTTGGGCCGGCAGGCTGTCCAGTTTCCAGATCCTGGTTCTTGAATCCAGACAAGACGCCCCGCCAGGTGCTCCGCGAGCCCCCCGAATCCAGTCACACTCCAGCAATGCGGCTGTTTCACTGCTTGCGATTGCCTCCGCGACAAGCGGCAAAACCAGGCTCAAGAGCTGCCCTGGCGGTCCAAACAAGTCTCCAGAAATCAATTCCTCACAAGTTCTCATCTTGCCCGTCCAGCTTTCGTTCCCCCCTGTCGCCAGCCCGACCCGCCACATCACGAGAGCCAGATGTTTCGAACTTCAATGCCCCTGCCGACCCGCCTTCGTCTGTTGTCCACCCTGGCCCTGCTGCCCTCCCTGGCCAGCGCCGCCTCGACCACTGCCCCTGCTTTCGACCTGGAGCGGCTGAGCCTCAACCCCACGTCGCGCGCCGCGCTCGGCACGGCGGCGGGCAGCCTGCGCGAGCCCGGTGAGCTGCGCCTGGCCCTGGCGGCGCACTACGAGCGCTCGCCGCTCACGCTCTACCGCGATGGAGAGCGGATGGACTCGCTCGTCGGGTCGCGCACGCAAGTGCAGCTGGCGGGCACCTATACGGTGAGCAAGCGGTTCGAGGTGGGCGCCATCCTCCCCCTCATGGCCCACCAGGGCACGCGCGGGTTCTCCAACGTGGGCATGACGTCCCCCTCGTCGTGGGGCCTGGGGACGCCGGTGTTGCAGGGCCGGCTGGGGCTCCTGGATGAGGCGTCCGCGCCGGTGTCGCTGGCGGCGGAGCTGGCGGTGGGCCTGCCCGTGGGCAACAAGGACGCGCTCCAGGGCAGCGGCGGCTGGGACGTGACGCCGCGCGTGTCCGCGGGCCGCACGGTGGGTCCGGTGGTGCTGGGCCTGGAGGCGGGCGTCCGGCTGCGCAACCGCACGGCGGTGGGTTCGAACGCGGTCGGCTCGGAGCTGCCCTGGGCGGCCACCGTGGCCACCACGGGCCACAAGCTGCGCGGCGAGCTGGGCCTGCGCTCCGCGGTCCCCCTGACGGACAGCCCCATGCCCATGGAGCTGCTGGCGGGAGGCCGCTACGCGCTGGGCTCCCGGATGGAGGTGTTCGCGCTGGGCGGCCCCGGCCTGGGCACCGCGCCGGGCACGCCCGCCTTCCGCGTGATGGCCGGCCTGTCGGTGTCCGCGCTCCAGGCGGTCCAGCCGGTGATGCGTCCCCGCATCGCGGAAGCCCTTCCCCCCACGC
>NZ_RAWR01000008.1:0-84708 GCF_003986945.1 Corallococcus sp. AB018
AGACCAGCAGCAGGACGATGGCGCCCAGGATGGGGCCCAGGAGGCCGGTGAGCCCCTGTTTGACGGCCAGGGCCACGAGCCCGCCCACCACCGCCGCACCGTACAGCCGGGGCAGCAGCCCCGAAGGAAGGCCCACGGGCCCAACAATGGAGCGCAGCTTGCGGCGCAGGAGCGTGGTCTCCACCCAGGCGACGAGGCCGCTGGACAAGGTGAGGAACGCCGCGCCCAGTTCCCGGGGCAGGCCCAGGCGCTCCGGCAGCCACAGCGCCAGGAACCAGGCCTTCACGGTCCCCAGGGCCACTCGCACGATGGCGTAGCGCAGGGGCGTCTTCGGATCCTTCAGCGCGTAGAAGGCGGAGGCGTAGAGCCGGCCCACCGTGGACGCCACCAGGCCCACCGCCGCGCCCATCAGCAGGTACCAGAGGTAGCGCGAGTCCGAGGCACCGAAGCGGCCCGTCTGAAGGAGCGCACCGCTCACCAGGTCCCCGAGGAAGAAGAGCGCGACGGCGGAGGGCACCACCCAGAAGGCGATGCGCCGCGAGCCTGCATCGACGCGGCTTCGCAGCTTCGAGTGCGCCTGGGCATCCCCTTCCGCCGTGGCGCGCGCCATCTCCGGCAGCTCCGCGGCGGACACCGCCATGCCGAAGAGGCTCACCGGGATGAGGTAGATGGTCTGCGCGTAGAGGAGCGAGGACAGCGCGCGGTTGGAGATGAGCGACGCGAAGGCGGTGTCCACCCACGCGCTGAACTGCACCACGCCGCGCCCCAGCACCACCGGGCCAAAGTTCTTCAGCACCTGGCGCACGGAGGCGCTCGCCAGCGACACCACCGGGCGGAAGTGGCCCAGCAGGTGCATCACCGTGGGCACCTGCACCGCGAACTGGAGGAAGCTGCCCAGCACCACGCCGTAGGCCAGCCACTCCGTCACCGCTTCTTCCGCGGCGCGGCCCCCGGACGTGCCGTGCAGGCTGCCCACCACCAGCAGTGTGGCGATGATGACGACGTTCCACACCACGGGCGCCAGATAGGACAGGAGGAAGCGCCGGTGGCTGTTGAGGATGCCCAGGCACCACGCGCTCAGCACCAGGAAGCCCGTGCCCGGGAAGAGGATGCGCACCAGCCGCACGGCCAGGTCGCGCTCGCCGCCGTCGAACCCCGGCGCGATGAGGTCCACGAACAGCGGCGTGGCCAGCATTCCCAGCGCTACCATCACGGCGGTGGCCATGGCCAGGAGGCCGAACACCGCGCCCGCGACCCGGTCCGCCTCGTCCGCGTCCTTCTTGCCCAGGAGCTGGGCGTACACGGGGATGAAGGAGCCCGACAGCACGCCTTCGCCGAAGAGGTTCTGGAGGAAGTTGGGGATGCGCAGCGCGGCCTTGAAGACGGCGGCGGCCTCCGCGTTGCCCAGGTAGTGCGCGAAGACCCGCTCGCGCACCAGGCCCATCAACCGCGACGCCAGGATGCCAATGGCCACCAGCGTCGCGCCCCGGCCTCCCGCGCTGCGTTCAGGGCTGGACGGAAGAGAGGCTGCCGGAGAGTCGGGCTGGGACTGCGGGACAGGTGCGGGGGCGGTCACGAAGAGGCGAACTCTATGTCCCCCGTACTTCGGCATGCAGCAGGAAACCCTTCGACCGCTGTTTCACTTGACGCTCACCTCACAGGTTGCGAGGGTCCGCCCCCAATGGCCGGAAAGTCCGACACCGAGCGGTCCGACGTCGCGCGCATCCGCGCCGTCCTGGCACGCGAACTCGAGACCATCAACGAGTACGAGGCGTTCGCCGAGGACTCCTCCCTCCCAGAGGTCAAGGCCTTCTTCCTCCACCTGGCGGCGGAGGAGAAGGAGCACGTGTCCGAGGCGACCCACATGCTCCGCATGCTCGACAAGGGCCAGGACGCGCACTTCGCCAAGCCCTTCGTCCCCGGCCACTTCCAGGGCGCCGTGGGGGGGGGCCCCGCGGAGCCCGCCGTGCCCGCCGCCGAACCCGCGCCCCTGGTGACGCGCGCGCCGCCCTCGGTGGGCCGCCTGGCGAACGAGCCCCTGACGTCCCTTCCGCCTCAACGCCTCATCTACGGCGTCCCCGCGCCGCCGCCTTCGGCCAACGGCCATCCGCTCACCATCGGCAGCCTGCGCCGCGGCGGTGGAAGCGGTGGCTCCAGTGGCGGTCGTTAGAACCCTTTTGTTTCCTGCCTTCTCCTCTCCCCTCCTCTGCCGCCGCTCGTGACGGAGACACCGATGCCTGACTTCCTTGGACATGCCGAGAACCCGCTGCGCGAAGAGGAGTGGGCGCGCCTCAACGAGACGGTGATCCAGGTGGCTCGCCGTTCGCTGGTGGGCCGCCGCATCCTGGACATCTACGGGCCGCTGGGCGCGGGCGTGCAGACCGTGGCCTACGACGAGTTCCAGGGCGTGTCCCCGGGCGCGGTGGACATCGTCGGGGAGCAGGAGACCGCGATGGTCTTCACCGACGTCCGCAAGTTCAAGACCATCCCCATCATCTACAAGGACTTCCTGCTGCACTGGCGGGACATCGAGGCGGCGCGCACGCACAACATGCCGCTGGACGTGTCCGCCGCCGCTGGCGCCGCCGCGCTGTGCGCGCAGCAGGAAGACGAGCTCATCTTCTACGGCGACCAGCGCCTGGGCTACGAGGGCCTGATGACGGCCAACGGCCGCCTCACCGCCACGCTGGGGGACTGGACGGCGCCGGGCGGCGGGTTCCAGACCATCGTGGAGGCCACGCGCAAGCTCAACGAGGCAGGCCACTTCGGGCCCTACGCCGTGGTGCTGTCGCCGCGCCTGTACTCGCAGCTGCACCGCATCTACGAGAAGACGGGCGTGCTGGAGATTGAAACCATCCGCCAGCTCGCGTCAGACGGCGTCTACCAGTCCAACCGCCTGCGCGGTGAGTCCGGCGTGGTGGTGTCCACGGGCCGGGAGAACATGGACCTGGCGGTGGCCATGGACATGGTCGCGGCCTACCTGGGCGCCAGCAAGATGAACCACCCGTTCCGCGTGCTGGAGTCGCTGCTCCTGCGCATCAAGCACCCGGACGCCATCTGCACGCTGGAAGGCGCCATCCCGGCCGCTCCCCCAGCGCGCCGTTAAGTCGCGGTCCCCGCGCGGAGACTCATGGCCAAGGTCCTGGTCATCGATGACGAGACGAACCTGCGCAAGGTGCTGGCCGCCCTGCTGCGCCGCGACGGGTTCGACGTCACCGTGGCGGAGAACGGCGAGCAGGGCCTGGCCGAGTTCCACAAGAACGGCGCGGACATCGTCGTCACCGACCTGGTGATGCCCAAGCTGGGCGGCATGGAGGTCCTCGCCGCCGTTCGCACCGCCAACCCGGACGTGCCGGTGATCATCATCACCGCGCACGGAACCGTGGACTCCGCGGTGGAGGCCATCAAGGCGGGCGCGTTCGACTACATCACCAAGCCCTTTGATCAGGCGGAGCTGTCCTCCGTCGTGTCCAAGGCCGCCAAGACGAACGAGAGCGCCAAGCGCTCCGTGCGCGCGGACCACAAGGCCCGGTCCGCCATCATCGGCGAGTCGCCGCAGATCCAGGACGTCTACAAGATCATCGACAAGGTCGCGGACACGCCCTCCACGGTGCTGATCACCGGGGAGAGCGGCACGGGCAAGGAGCTCATCGCCACCGCGCTGCACGGCGCGTCCAGCCGCCGCGACAAGCCGTTCATCAAGATCAACTGCGCCGCCATCCCCGCCACGCTGCTGGAGAGCGAGCTGTTCGGCTACGAGAAGGGCGCCTTCACCGGCGCCGTCACGTCCAAGCCCGGCCGCTTCGAGTTGGCCGACGAGGGCACCCTCTTCCTGGACGAGATTGGCGAGATCCCCGTCGAGATGCAGGTGAAGCTGCTGCGCGCGCTCCAGGAGGGCGAGTTCGAGCGCGTGGGCGGCATCAAGACGACGCGCGTGAACGTGCGCCTGGTGGCCGCCACCAACCGCGACCTCCAGGCGGAGATCGAAGCGGGCCGCTTCCGCAAGGACCTGTACTACCGGCTGGCCGTGGTGCCCATTGGCCTGCCCGCGCTGCGCGAGCGCCGCGGCGACATCCCGATGCTCGCCTCGCACTTCGTGGACAAGTACAACCGGCGCCTCCACAAGAAGATCGAAGGCATCGCCGACGACGCGCTCGCGCTGCTCCAGGCCTATGCGTGGCCGGGCAACATCCGCGAGCTGGAGAACCTGATTGAGCGCGTGCTGCTCTTCGCGGACGGTCCCCTCATCACCGCGAAGGACCTGCCGGAGCCGGTGCGCGGGGGAGCGGGCGTGCAGGCAGGGGCACAGGTCGCCGCCTCGCTGGGCACGCTGGACGTCCCTGTGGGCGAGGTGGGCCTCAAGGACATCGTGCGCATGAAGGCCGCGGAGCTGGAGCGGGACCTCATCGTCAAGAAGCTGGACGAGACGGGCGGCAACGTCACGCGCGCCGCGCGCCTCCTGCAGATCAGCCGCAAGTCGCTCCAGACGAAGATGAAGGAGTTCGGCCTGCGCGACACCACCCCGGACGGTCAGGACGACGGCCCGGACGAGTAGCCTGGGGGGCCGAAATATCGCCCTTTCGCCAGCGGTTTCGGCCCCCGCGTACCTTCTTACCCTCAGGGAGCCTGAATGCGGCCGAATCTTCCCACCCTCGGTGGACCACCGAAGCGCAATCCCTTCGGACCGGTGGTTGCCGTCTCCGTCATCCTCGGCGCGGCCGCGGGTGGCGTGTGGTGGTGGAAACAGCGCATGGCGGATGTCCCCATGGACGTCGCCTCGCAGACCGCGTCCGCGCTGGACGCCGGCACCGTGGCCGCGGCCCCCGTGGCCCCGCCCGCGCCCACCGACCCCGTGAAGGCCGCGGGCCTGGAGCGCGTGTCCATCCGCATCGAGGGCCCGCTGGAGACGGCGCTCGTCCAGGCCTCCGACTCCACCGTGGGCCCCGCCCTGGCGCAGGTGGTGACGCGCACGCTGGTGTGGTGGGTGCGAGTCCCCGGCGAAATCCTCCGGGGAGACACGCTGGACGTGCTCTTCCAGCGCCGCCCCAACGAGGAGCCGCTGGTGTACGCAGTGCGCTTCGTGAGCGGCAAGACGGGCCAGACGCACCGCGCCTACCGCTTCACGCCCGCGGGTGAGGTGAACTCCCGCTACTACCTGCCGGGCGGCGACGAGCTGGAGCTGCGGATGGAGAAGTCGCCCATCGACAGCTACGAGCAGATCACCTCGCTCCTGCGCGACGGCCGCGGCCACAAGGGTGTGGACTTCCGCGCGCCGGTGGGCACGACGGTCCGGGCCCCCTTCGCGGGCGTCATCAAGCGCAAGAACTGGAACTTCGGCAGCAACGGCAACTGCATCGAGCTGGTGGAAACCGGGGGCAAGGGCCGCCGCGCCCTCTTCCTGCACCTGGCGGAGCTGCCCCGCACAGTCCAGCCCGGGATGCGCGTGAACGCGGGCCAGGTCCTGGCCCAGAGCGGCAACACGGGCCACTCCTTCGCCCCCCACCTGCACTACCAGCTCATGCTGGGCGAAAACCGCGTACTGGACCCCTTCGACCAGCACAAGACCTTCCGCGCGTCCCTGGCGGCCGCACAGAAGGGCGCCTTCGACACCGAGGTCCAGCGGCTGGATGGACTGCTGGGAACGTCGGTCGCGGGGAAGTAAAGCCCCACCCATTTCTTGACACTCCTCCGACGGCACGGCTAGCTGGCAGGCCTGAGCCGTGGTCGTCGGAGGTAGTGGATGCACAGGTTTCGTGCCGTCATCGCCGCGCTGACGCTGGGCGTGCCTTTCGCCGCCAGCGCGGCGGAGATCACTCGGATTGCTTCCTCGTTCGAGGATGATGATCCGTTCGACCTCTTCCTCGACGTGGGCTTCGAGCGCACGCAGACGCGCGCGAAGATCGTCCGCGAGCAGCTTCGCGACGGCGACGCCACCAACGTCCCGGAGGTCAACGAGCTCTGGTACAAGGGCGTGGACGCGCGGCTGAATCTCGCCGTCGCCTTCGGTCTGTGGAAGGACCTGGAGTTCAGCTTCAAGCTGCCCATCGTCTTCCAGCAGAACGAGACGTGGAACTTCGTCTCGGGAACGACCCAGGGCAACTCCACCATCACGAACAGCTGCTTCAACGCGGACGGATCGCTCTATCTGGACGGGGTCGAGGGCTGCGTGGGCCGGCTGTTCCAGGTGCCCCAGGAGAGCTACCGCGGCGGCCTGGGCAACGTGCACTTCGGACTGGCGTACGCCTTCTTCAACCAGGAGAAGGACGACACCAAGCCCACGTGGATCGTCGGCATCGACTACGAGGCGCCCACCGCCAAGCAGCGCGACCCGAGCCTGGACAACACCGACCCGGACGGCGATCGCGGCAACGTGGGCGACCGCGTCCACAAGTACCAGCTCTACACGACCTTCTCGCGGAAGATGGGCGTGGCGGAGCCGTACTTCAAGGCGTCCCACACCATCCCGGTGCGCGGCCCCGGCGCCTATTCCAACTGCGACCAGTCCAGCGCCCCCCCCCCGGGTAACCTGGGTGCCCCGTACAACTGCTACCGCGAGCCGTGGACCCGCCAGGAGACGGGCATCAAGGCCCCCTCGCAGACGGCGCTCACCTTCGGCATGGAGCTGGTGCCGTTCGAGAACGCGGCGAAGTCCCAGAAGTTCACCCTGGACCTGCGGCTGCTGGGCAACTACGTGGGCCGCGGCCGGTACTACAACGAGCTGAGCTCCGCGCTGCGCAAGCTGCTCACCTCCGACGACTACCTCCAGGTGGGTGGCCAGGTGGGCATCACCGCGCGTGCAGCGGAGGCCTTCACCATCCGGGCCTCCGGCAACTTCCTCTACAACACGGACCACCTGCTCACGACCGAGGCCATTGGCCAGGACCTGAACGGCGACGGCACCGTGGACACCGCCGTGGGCTCGCCGGAGCTGAACCCCACGTTCGACTGGCGCTACGACCTGGTGTCCCGCCGCTTCCGGGCCATCCAGAGCACCACGTTCCGCTTCGACCTGGGCGCGACCTTCAGCTTCTGAAGTCCCGCCCGGAGCAGCGGTGGGCCTCCCCTACCGCTGCTTCAGCCCCAGGCCCAGCCGGTACACCTCCTGGCCGGGCCACCCCGCGCGGCGGGCCAGCTCCGTGCTCAGCGGCTTGAGCTTCTCGCCGCGAGCCAGTCCCGCTTCCAGCGCCCGGCGCAGCTCGTCCTCGCTCCAGCGCTGCTCGCCGGTGCGGCCCTCCACCAGCACCACCACCTCGCCCCGGGTCTCCTCGCCCGCGTAGCGCGCCACCAGCGCGGACAGCGGCCCCCGGACGAACTCCTCGTGCAGCTTGGTCAGCTCCCGCGCCACGCATGCGCGGCGGTCGCCCCAGGCCTCCTGCAGGTCCACCAGCGTCTCCGCCAGACGGCGCGGGGACTCGTAGAGGACGCAGGTGGCGGACAAGGGGGCCACCTCGTCCAGCATGGCCCGGCGCTCCGGCCCTTTGCGCGGCAGGAAGCCCAGGAAGTGGAAGCGCCCGGTGGGCAGGCCCGAAGCGCTCAGGGCGGCCACCAGCGCCGTGGGGCCGGGCACCGGCTCCACCTTCAGGCCTCGCTCCAGCGCCTCCGCCACCAGCTTCTCGCCCGGGTCGCTGATGCCAGGGCTGCCTGCGTCGGTGACGAGCGCGCAGTCCTCCCCCGCCTCGATGCGGTCCAGGATGCGGCCGGCGCGCTGCCCCTCCGCGAAGGCGGGCAGGCTCACCAGGTCCTTCCCGGTGATGCCGAAGTGGTCCAACAGGATGCGCGAGTGCCGGGTGTCCTCGCACGCGAGGAGGCCGACGGTGCGCAGCGTCTCCAGGGCCCGGGCGGTGACGTCCCCCAGGTTCCCGATGGGCGTGGCCACGAGGTAGAGCGTTCCAGCCAAGGGACGGATTCCTTTACATGCCAGCGTCGAAGGCGGCGGGCAGGTGCTCCACCCGGGCGTGCTCGCCCTGGCCCACGACGGAGATGACGTCAAAGCGCACCATGCGCCCGTCGATGCCGTTCTGGAAGAGGTAGTGCAACGCGGCCTTCACCACCCGGCGCTGCTTGGCGAAGGACACGGTGTGCGACGGGTCTCCCCACGCAGAGGAGGAGCGCATGCGCACCTCCACGAAGCACACGAGCTCCCCTTGCTCCGCCACGATGTCCAGCTCGCCGTAGCGGCACGTCCAGTTGCGCGCCACCACCCGGAAGCCCTGCGACTCCAGCAGGCGCACGCCCTCCGCCTCCGCCACGTCGCCCACGTCCCGCCGCGTCCCCATTTCCGTCCCCGCCGCCCCTCGTGATTCCGGCGGCGGCTAGACGTTAACGGTGCCGTCCGACATCTGGCCGAAGCCCGGGTGGGCGGTGACGTGCAGGACCTGCGTGAGCGTGCCCAGGTGCTTGAGCATGCGGGCGACGAGGGGCAGCTTCGCCTCGTCCACGCCCGTCAGCACGTCGTCCAGGAGGAAGGGGCGCTTCACCCGGGCGCACGTCTTCTCCACCACCGTCAGGCGCAGCGCCAGGTAGTAGAGGTCGATGTCCTTCGGGGACAGCTCGCCCACCGGGATGCGGCTGTTCTGGGTGAGCAGGAAGGCGTTGCCCTCGCGGTCCCACTCCACGCCCTGGTAGCGCCGGTCCGTGAGCGCGGTGAGGTACTGCACGCAGCGGTCCTTCAGGAGCGCCTGCACCGACAGGATGTCGGTCGTGAGCACGTCCGCGGCCTGCGACAGCACCAGGGGGGACGGATCCTCCAGCGGATCCACCGGCACCGGCGTCTGGCCAGGAGCCGCGGCCACCTGCACCGGAGGCGCCTTCGCCAGCGCGATGGACTCCTTCAGCCGCGACAGCTCCCGCTCCACCTCGCGCAGGTCGCGCACGTAGGTGCCCTTGGCGGTCAGCTCCGCGTTGAGCGTCTCCTGCTGCGCGCGCAGCTCCTGTCCGTCGCGTATGGCGGCCTGAAACTCGGGGGAGGACTCGTACTCCTCCAGCTGCGTCTGCAGCTCTCCCAGCCGGATGCCGAGCAGATCCTTCTGCTCCAGCGCGGCGGGGATCTCCGTGTGGGACTCCAGGTTCAGGGCCTTGATGGCCATGCGCACCGGAGCATCCTCGAGCTCGAACTCGTCGAGGATCTTCTTCTGCCGTGCGTCCTTGCGGTTGTCCTTGGAGCCCTTGCGCGTGGCGTGCTGCAGGTCGTCCACGTAGCGCAGCGCCATCCACGCGGCCGTGCCGAAGGCGGGGATGTTGATCAACGCCAGGTAGCGCCACATGGGCTGCGCCGCGACGATGCCCAGGCCCACGCTCAGGCCCATGAAGAGCACGCCCGCGCCCAGGCCGCCCCAGAAGAAGCGGTTCTCGGTGAGTGGCGGCACCTTCAGCGACGCGTCTTCCTGCTCCGGCTCGCGGTCCGTTTCCAGCCGCGCCAGCGCCTCGTCCCGCCGCGCCACCGCCTTCGGATAGCGCTTCACGCGCGTGAGGATGTCCAGCGGTAACCCCATCGACTCCGGCGAGGGCGCCGCGCGCCAGGCGGCCTCCGCGCGCGAGATGGCCTCCTTGAGGCCCTCGCCACCCTTGAGCTTCGAGTCCGCCTCGAAGATGAGCGATGCCAGCTCATCCACCTTGAACTGGAGCTGATCCACCTCCTTCGCGGTGACGAGCTCCTTCTGCAGCACCTTCACCTTCGCCTCGGCGGCCGGGACGTCCTCCGCCGGCGCCACCTGGGAGGCGGCCGCCAGCGACGGCGTGGCCCCGGAGGCCTTCGCGCCCGCGGCAGCGGCGGCCTTGGCCACGCTCT
This sequence comes from Corallococcus sp. AB018, assembly GCF_003986945.1. Taxonomy (NCBI): domain Bacteria; kingdom Pseudomonadati; phylum Myxococcota; class Myxococcia; order Myxococcales; family Myxococcaceae; genus Corallococcus; species Corallococcus sp. AB018. Next base: position 9,788 of record NZ_RAWR01000008.1, read on the forward strand.
TGCGAGGCCGGCGCGACGGCAGCATCACCAGTTGGAGGCAGTACACCTGTTCGAAGGTGGTGCGCGGAGGCAGGCCCGCCTGGCCGCGCAGGTACTGGTTTATCTCCGACACGTCCGTGGACACGAGCTCTGGCTGGCTGGTGGCGGGATTGAGCCGGTGCAGCGATCCGGAACCTCCCAGCTCGCGCAATATCCGGTACGTCATCCCGTCCTGGCCCACGAACGTCAGCGCGGCCTTGCCGGAGCGTCCCGCCGAGCCCACCAGGCTTGAGTCCCCGCCGCGGCCATCCGCGAACAGCAGCGACAACGCCACGTTCGCCAGCGGCAACACGTCCGCCGTGGGCGGCTTGAGGATCAGATACCCGCTCTTCAGCGGGAAGCGCCCGGCGGGAGAGAACCCGCGGACGTTCTGGATGGCGACCTCGACGAAGTGCATGGCGCGCGCAGTCTAGCCCGAACGAAAAAAGGAGCGTCCAGTGAAGGACGCTCCTTGTCTCACGCGGCCGCGAAGGCCGCGAGAGGGTTTCTGCGGACCTACTAGCCCGGAGCGACGGCGGACTTGGCAGCCTTGGCGGCGAGCTTCTCCGGGTCCACCAGCACGTCCACGCGCGAGGCCTTGCCCTTCAGATCGCGGAGGTAGAACAGGCGCTTGCGGTTCACGTCGCCGCGGGTGAGGACTTCGATCTTCTCGTAGCGCGGGCTGTGGATGGGGAAGATGCGCTCCACGCCGACGCCGAAGGACATCTTGCGCACGGTGAAGGTCGCGCGGTTCGTGCCCTTGGTCTTGCGGATGACCACGCCCTCGAAGGCCTGCACGCGCTCCTTCTCGCCTTCCTTGACCTTCCAGTGGACGCGAACGGAATCACCCGTGCGGAACGCGGTGATGTCCTTGCGCAGGAACTTGTTTTCGACGTGCTCGATGAGGCTGCGGCGCATAACGGACTCCAGAAAGCGGAACTTGACGCGTAGGACGCGTGGAAAAGAGCGGGCCGTCCTAGCAGAGACCGCCGGGACGAACAAGCCTGCAACGAAGGGTTCCGCGAGAACACTGAGGGTTACAACGCTTCTTCTTCCCTGGCGAGCAGTTTCTGATCCGCTTTGCTGAACACCAGCCGCGCGAACAGGTCAGGCCGCCGCTCCTGCGTGAGCTTGATGGCCTTCCACCGGCGCCAGCGGGCAATGCGTGCGTGATCGCCGGACTGGAGGGCGGCAGGCACCTCGGCTCCCCGGAAGACAGGCGGCCGGGTGTAGTGCGGATGCTCCAGGAGGTTCTCCTCGAAGCTCTCCGCCACGGAGGACGCTTCGTTGCCCAGGACGCCCGGCACCAACCGCGCCACCGCGTCCACCACCGCCATGGCCGCGACCTCCCCGCCCGTGAGCACGAAGTCGCCCAGGGACAGTTCGCCGTCCAGGAAGGGCATCACCCGCTCGTCCACGCCTTCGTAGCGGCCGCAGACGAGGATCAGCCCGGCCTCGTGCCGCGCCAGCTCCCGCGCCGTGGCTTGCGTGAACGTGGGCCCCCGAGGGCTCATCAGCAGCGCCTTCGCCCCGGGCTGACGCGCCCGGGCTGCTTCGATGGCGGCCACCAGCGGCTCGGGCTTCATCACCATGCCGGCGCCGCCGCCATAGGGCGCGTCGTCGGTGACGCGGTGCTTGCCCTCGGCGTAGTCGCGCACGTCGGTGAGCGTGACGGAGATCAGCCCCTTCTCCTGGGCCTTCCCGAGGATGCTCGCGCCCAGGTAGCCGGACACCATCCCGGGGAACAGCGTGAGCAGCTCCACGCGGTAGCTCACCCGCCGTCTCCAGACTCCTCCGGCGGCCCGTCCGCCTCCAGGTACTCCGGAGGCCGGATCACGATGCGCCCCGCCGGCACGTCCACCGCCGGCACGAACTCATCCGCGAAAGGCACCACCAGCTCCGGCCGGCCCTTCGCGCGGATCACCAGGTTGGGGACTTCACCGGTGGCCCAGACCTCCTCCACCGTGCCCAGGGAGGCGCCCTGCTCGTCCACGGCGTTCAACCCCACGAGGTCGCCCTGGAAGAACTCGCCCTCCTCGGGCGGCTCCAGATCCTCGCGATAGACGAACACCTTCGCGCCCACCAATGCCTCGGCGGCCGTGCGGGACGCCACGCCCTCGAAGAACACCAGATCCTCCTTGTTGGCGGGACGGAAGGTCTCCAGGGCGTACTCGCGCTCCTCGCCGGAGCGCAGGCGCAACCAGACACGCTCGACGGTGCCGAGCGTCTCCGAGGCGGGGTCGAAGCTTCTGACCGCCACCTCGCCGCGCAGCCCGTGCGCACGGGCCACGTAGCCCAACTCCAGACAGTCCTGCGCGCTCACTGCGCGGCGTCCGGAGCGGGCGGCGCCGGGGGAGAACCCGGAGCGCGGCGATCGTCGAGTATCTCCAGGCGGACCTTCTGGCCCTGCTTCTGGGCGGCGGCGTTGATCAGCGTCCGGAGGGCGTTCACGGTGCGCCCATCACGACCGATGACCTTGCCGACGTCCTCGGGGGCGACCTTCAGCTCATAGAGCCGGCCGCCATCCGCCTCGGAGATGCGTAAGGTGACCTGGTCGGGTTGATCAACCAGGGCCTTCGCCAGATACGTGAGCAGCGGCTCCACGTCTTGTCCAGACGGGGGCGTGCTCAGGCGGTGGTCGCCGGAGCCTGCTTCTTCGCCGTCTTGATCAGGTCCGCGACCGTCTCGGAGGGCAGCGCGCCGCTCTTCAGCCAGTAGTTCAGCCGCTCCTCGTTGAACTGCACCTTCGCGGGGCTGTGGTTGGGGTCGTAGGAACCGACCTGCTCCAGGAACTTTCCGTCACGCGGGCTGCGCGAGTCGGTGGCAACCACGTGGTAGTACGGCATCTTCTTGGCGCCCGCGCGGGCAAGACGGAGGACAACGGCCATGGAACGCTCCAGCGAAATCGTGTGACTTCTACGGTAACAGTGCGGAGGGCGCGCTCTTAGCGCCCTGCTGACTGGATTGTCAAGGAAGCTCGGGTGCTTATGTCACGTCGGGGCTTCCGCGGCCGTCTCGTCGCGATTGGCGAGCTGACCACAGGCCCCGGCGATGTCCCGGCCCCGGTTCTTCCGGATGTATGCCGCGACGTGAGCCTCGGCAAGGATGGCCCGGAATTCCTCGGCCCGCTGCTCGCCCGTCGTCTGGAACCCCAGGCCGGGGTTCTCGTTGTACGGGATCAGGTTCACCTTCGCCGGGATGTCGCGCAGGAGCTCCTTCAGCCGGTGCGCGTCGTCGTCGGTGTCGTTGAATCCTTTGAGCAGCACGTACTCGAAGGTGATGCGGCGGCCCTGGCGCAGGGGGAACTTGCGGCAGGCATCCAGGAGCGCCTGGATGTTCCACTTGCGGTTCACCGGCATCGTCTGGCTGCGCTGCTCGTCCGTGCTGGCGTTGAGCGAGATGGCCAGCTTGACGTCCGTCTCCTGGCCGAAGCGCTCAATCATGGGCACCAGGCCCACGGTGGAGACGGTGATGTGCCGGTGGCTGAAGTTGGGCCCCTCCTCCGACTGGAGGATGGCGAGCGCCGTCTTGAGGTTCTCGAAGTTGTGGAGCGGCTCGCCCATGCCCATGAACACCAGGTTCGTGAGCGGACGGAGCGTCTCCAGGCCCTCGTTGCGGCGCACCTCGCGGTTCACCGCGTGCACCTGGGCGACAATCTCTCCAGCCGTGAGGTTGCGCTTGAGGCCCAGCGTGCCCGTCATGCAGAACGTGCAGGCCATGGCGCAGCCCACCTGCGTGGACACGCAGAGCGTCTTGCGGTCCTCCGCCGGCATGTAGACGGACTCGATGAAGCGCCCGTCGCGCGTCTTGAAGCGGTACTTGATGGTGCCGTCGACGCTGCGCTGCTCCAGGTCCTTCACCAGCGGGACGATCTCCGCCTTGACCTTGAGCTTCTCACGCAGGACCTTGGACAGGTCCGTCATCTCCTCGAACGAGGTGGCGCCGCGCTGATGCAGCCAGCGGTAGAGCTGCGCCGCGCGGAACGGGCGCTCGCCCAGCTGCTCGCTCAGGAACAGCGCGAGCTTCTCGCGCGACAGGCTGGCCACGTCGACCAGCTTCGCGGGGGCCGACACCGGCAGGGGCTCGGTGACAGGAAGGGCTGTGGCGGTAGGCTCGGACATCGTTCAGTCGGGGCTAACGGAGGGCAATGGGGCGTGCTTCCCACAAGAAGGCACGGCAAGTCAAAGGAGTGCCCGCCCCCTCCCCTGCCTACCCCTTCGAGTCGTGGTGCTCGGCGACGCCGCGCTTCCAGTAGCCCGTCACCCGCATCCAGCTCTTGTTCAGACCGCGCTCGTTCACCAGGTGTTCCCGGATGGGCTTGAGCGACGTGGACTCGCCCGCCACGAACACGAACCCGTCCCCGGAGGGCTGCGTCCAGGCGCGCAGCGCGTCCTCCAGGTGCTTCGTGGTGCCGGCCTCCGCGCTGCCCCGGTGCAGCCAGGTGACCTTCACGTCCGCCTTGCTGGCGATGGGCTGCTCCTCCGCGGCGTCCGCGACCTCGATGAAGGCGAACGCGCGCTTGCCCGCCGGAAGCTCTTCCAGGCGCCGTGCGATGGCCGGCAGAGCGCTCTGGTCCCCCGCGAGCAGGTACCAGTCGAAGTCGTCCGCCACGTCGTGCGTGCTGCGCGGACCGCCAATGCCCATGTAGTCGCCGGGCTTCGTCTGCTGCGCCCACAGCGACGCGGGGCCCTCGCCGTGCAGCACGAAGTCGATGTCCAGCTCCCCGGCCTTCGGGTCGAAGCGGCGCGGCGTGTAGTCGCGCGACGCCGGCTTCTCCAGCCCCTCCGGCATGGACAGGCCGTGGGGCCCCACCACCGGCATGTTCGGCTTCTTCACGCCGGGCTTCGCGAAGAAGCACTTCACGTGGTCATCCGCGCCGGGGGACGTGAAGCCCTCCAGCTCCGGGCCGCCCAGCGTCACGCGCACCATGTGCGGCGACAGCCGCGTCACGCGAAGGACTTCCAGCAACCGCAACTTCACCGGGAACGGCCCACGACGGGCCACGCGCTCTGAATCGCCGCTCATGCGTGCTTCCTTGCCGATTGTGATTTTCATTATCGGTAGCAAGGACCGCCCGGCAGGGCAACCGGATACGGAGCGCGGAAAAGACGACGGCCCGGATCCGCGCCTCGTGGGGCGTGGACACCGGGCCGCTGTCAGCAGGCTGGACGCTGCCTAGTACTTCTGGAGCTCGGTCTCGCGGAAGAAGTACGCGATCTCGTTCTTCGCGTTCTCCAGGCTGTCCGAACCGTGCACCGTGTTCGCGTCGATGCTCTGGGCGAAGTCCGCGCGGATGGTGCCCTTGTCGGCCTTCTTCGGATCCGTGGCGCCCATGAGGTCACGGTTCTTCAGGACGGCGTTCTCGCCTTCCAGGGCCATCACGACCACCGGTCCGGAGGTCATGAACGAGACCAGGTCCTTGAAGAAACCCCGGGCGCTGTGGACGGCGTAGAAGCCTTCCGCTTCCTTCTGCGACAGCTGCTGCAGACGGATGCCGACGGGCGTCAGGCCCGCCTTCTCGAACCGGGCGATGATCTCCCCGATGTGGTGGTTCTTCAGCCCGTCCGGCTTGATGATGGACAGCGTGCGCTCGATGGCCATGGTCGTTGGCTCCTCGTGTGTGTGTCGTGTGAAAGGTTCGGCTTAGCGCTTCGGGGGGCCGCGCTTGACGGCCTCCTGCAGCGTGGTGCCCAGCTCGGCGGGGCTGGCGGCCATCAGGATGCCCGCGGCCTCCATCGCCTTGATCTTCTCCCCGGCCGTGCCCTTGCCGCCGGAGATGATGGCGCCCGCGTGGCCCATGCGCTTGCCCGGGGGCGCGGACTGACCGGCGATGAAGCCGGCGATGGGCTTGGTGAACTCGCGCTTGACGTACTCGGCGCCCTCTTCCTCGGCGCTGCCGCCGATCTCACCGATCATGATGACGGCGTCCGTCTCAGGGTCGGCCTGGAAGAGCTTCAGCACATCCACGAAGTTGGTGCCGTTGACGGGGTCGCCGCCAATGCCCACCGCGGTGGACTGGCCCAGGCCCAGCTGCGTCAGCTGGTGCACGGCCTCGTAGGTCAGCGTGCCGGAGCGGGACACCACGCCGATGCGGCCCGGCTTGTGGATGTGGCCCGGCATGATGCCGATCTTGCACTTGGCGCCGGGGGTGATGACGCCCGGGCAGTTCGGCCCGATGAGGCGCACGCCCGGCTTGCCCTGCAGGTAGCGCTTGGCGCGCACCATGTCGTTGACCGGGATGCCCTCGGTGATGGTGATGATGAGGGAGATGCCGGCGTCCGCGGCCTCCATGATGGAGTCAGCGGCGAAGGGCGGCGGCACGAAGATGACGGACGTGTTCGCGCCCGCCTGCTTCACCGCGTCGGCCACCGTGTTGAACACGGGGACCTTGCCCTCGAAGGAGGTGCCGCCCTTGCCCGGCGTGACACCGCCCACAATCTTCGTCCCGTACTCCAGCATCTGCTTGGCGTGGAACGAGCCCGCCGAGCCGGTGATGCCCTGGACGAGGACCTTCGTGTTCTCGTTGACGAGGATGCTCATGGCGTTCTTTCAGGAAAGAGGGAGCGAAGGCCCTACTTGATGGCCGCCACGGCCTTCTCGGCCGCCTGGCGCAGGTTGTCCGCGGGGGTGATGGCGAGGCCCGAGTTGCGGAGCAGTTCCTTGCCCTGCTCCACGTTGGTGCCTTCCAGGCGCACGACGAGCGGGATCTTCAGCTGCACTTCCTTCGCCGCCGCGATGATGCCGTCCGCGATGACGTCACACTTCATGATGCCGCCGAAGATGTTGACGAGCACCGCCTTGACCTGCGGATCCGCGAGGATGAGCTTGAAGGCCGCCGTCACCTTCTCCTTGCTCGCGCCGCCGCCCACGTCCAGGAAGTTGGCCGGAGCGCCGCCCACCAGCTTGATGGTGTCCATGGTGGCCATGGCCAGACCCGCGCCGTTCACCATGCAGCCGATGTTGCCGTCCAGCGCGATGTAGGCCAGGTCGTGCTCCTTGGCCTGCGTCTCGCGGGGCTCCTCCTCCGCCAGGTCGCGGTACTCCAGCAGGTCCTTGTGCCGGTAGAGCGCGTTCTCGTCGAAGGTCACCTTCGCGTCGAGCGCCACCACGCCGCCGCTCTTGCGGATGACCAGCGGGTTGATCTCCACCAGGGACGCGTCCGTCTCCATGTACATCTTGTAGAGCGCGGTGCAGAACTGGACGAACTTGTTCACCGTGGGGCCCGACAGGCCCAGCCCGAAGGCCAGCTCGCGGCCCTGGAAGTCGGCGAAGCCCACCGTGGGGTCCACGACGGCGCGGAGGATCTTCTCCGGGTGCTTCTCCGCAACTTCTTCAATCTCCACGCCGCCCTCGGTGGACGCCATGAAGGTGACGCGGCTGGTGGCGCGGTCGAGCGTCACGCCCAGGTACAGCTCCTGGCCGATGTCGAGACCTTCCTCGATGTAGACCTTGTGGACCTTCTGCCCTTCCGGGCCGGTCTGGATGGTCTTGAGCATCATGCCCAGGATCTGCTGGGTGAGCGCCTTGGCCTCCGCGGGGCTCTTGGCCAGCTTCACGCCGCCGCCCTTGCCGCGGCCGCCCGCGTGGATCTGCGCCTTCACGACGACGACGGGCGTGGCGAGTTCCTTCGCCGCGGCCTCCGCCTCATCGGGAGAGAGCGCGAGGATGCCGCGCGGCGTGGGCACGCCATACTTCCGGAAGAGTTCCTTGCCCTGGTACTCGTGGATCTTCATCGAATCTCCGGGTGGGACGAGGGGAGACGAGGACAACCCCTACACGGGGCGTCAACGCGGGCCCTCATTGCGCAGAAAACGACGGATGGCAAGGCCGTTTGGCCTCCAGCGTCGCGACGGGACACAGGCGTGTGCCTCCAGGGATAACACCCGGTGTCCGGGCGAATGAGGCGACCTTCACGCAAACGGCCCCGCCCGGCGCCCCCGTGACAGGAGGCGCAGGCACGGGGCCGCGAGGAAGCCAGGTCAGCGTCCGGGAGGGTTAGCCCGGACCGGCGGAGGCCTTCTGCTCCTCTTCCTTGAAGAAGATGTCCTTGATGATCAGCTTGCTCACCTCGCGGTTCATCACCGCGATGGAGGTGGTGAGGGGGATCTCCTTCGGGCAGACCTTCACGCAGTTCTGCGCCTTGCCGCAGTCCTGGATGCCGCCGGGGCCCATGAGGGCGCGCGTGCGCTCCTCCGCGTTCAGCTTGCCCGTGGGGTGCATGTTGAACAGGCGGGCCTGGCTGATGGGCGCGGCGCCGATGAAGTCGTTGTCCAGCGTCACCTGGGGGCACGCCTCCAGGCAGCTGCCGCAGGTGATGCACGTGGACAGCACGTACATCACGGAGTGGTCCTTCTGCGACTGGCGCGGGCCGGGGCCCAGGTTGTACGTGCCGTCGACGGGGATCCACCCCTTCACGCGCTTGAGCGACTCGAACATGCGGTCGCGGTCCACGGTGAGGTCGCGCACCACCGGGAACTTCTTCATCGGCTCCAGGGTGATGGGCTGCTGGAGCTTGTCCACCAGGGCGGAGCACGCCATGCGCACCCGGCCGTTGATGTTCATGGCGCAGCTGCCGCACACCTCCTCGAGGCACGCGGAGTCCCACACCACGGGGGCCACCTTCTTGCCCTCCGCGGTGACGGGGTTGCGCTGGATCTCCATCAGGCAGGAGATGACGTTGGCGCCCTTCGCATAGGGAACCTTGAACTCTTCGAAGTGCCCGGGCTTGTTCGGGTCATCCTGCCGCCAGATGCGGAAGGCGATGGTCTTCGAGCTGACGGCGCTGGCCTGTGCGGTGTCCATGGTGCGGCTGCCCTTCCCTTCACTGCCAAATCAGGTGGCGGTGCCCGCGTGCGCCGGATGACGACGCGCGCGAGCCCGGAAAGAAAACGAACGCCTTACGCGTACCAGCGGGGCTCGGGGTCCAGCACGGGCGTGGGCAGGTCCTGGTAGGAGATCTGCGGGCCCTGGGCGGCGTAGGTGGCGATGGTCGTCTTCGCCCACTTCTCGTGGCGCTTGCGCCACAGCTCCATCCACTCCGGATCCTTGGTCGGGTCCTTCACCTTGGGCTCCGGCAGGGAGAAGTCCGGCTTGTAGTGGGCGCCGCGGCTCTCGTCGCGCAGGAGCGCGCTGGTGGCGATGACCTCGCCCAGCTCCAGCATGTTCCACACCTGGTTGGTGTACGACAGCGCGCGGTTGGCGACGACGCCCGTGTCCAGCACGTTGACGTTGTTCCAGCGCTGCTTGAGCTCGCGGACGCGCTCGATGGTCTTCTTCAGGCGGTCGTTGTAGCGGACGACGGTGCAGTTCTCCGTCATCACCTCGCCCAGCTCCTTGGCGATCTGGTACGGGTTCTCCTGCCCGTTCATCGCCTTGATGGTGGCGAAGCGGTCCTGCCAGTACTTCTTCGCGTCCGCGAAGTACTTCTCCGGCATCGCCGCGGCGCTGGTCTCCTGGTTCTTGGCGAAGGACACCATCGCCGGGCCGCCGATCATGCCGGAGTAGATGCAGGACAGGAGCGAGTTGGCGCCCAGACGGTTCGCGCCGTGGAAGGCGGAGTCCGCCTCGCCGGCCGCGTACAGGCCGGGGATGCGCGCGCTCTGGTTCACCGGGCTGCCGTCCAGCGGCGTCTGCGTGCGCGAGTCGGCCTCGAAGGAGACGTGCAGGCCGCCCATCGAGTAGTGCATGCCCGGGAAGATGACCATGGGCGTGTGGCGCGGATCATCTCCGACGAACTTCTCGTAGATCTCCATCACGCCCTTGATCTTCGCGTCGAGCGTCTTGGCCGGGATGTGCGTCACGTCCAGGTACACGCCGTCGCGCCCGCCCAGGCCCAGGCCCAGGTCGCGGCAGACCATGAAGATCTCGCGCGTCGCCACGTCGCGCGGCACCAGGTTCTTGTACTTGGGGTACTTCTCTTCCAGGAAGTACCAGCGCTCGCTCTCCGCGATGTCCCGGGGGTTGCGAGTGTCGCCCTTCTTCCGGGGCACCCAGACGCGGCCGCCCTCGCCGCGCACGGACTCGCTCATCAGGCGCAGCTTGTCCTCGCCCGGGATGGAGGTGGGGTGCACCTGGATGAACTCGCCGTTGGCGTACAGCGCGCCTTCCATGTACGCGCGGCCCGCGGCGGTGCCGGTGTTGATGATGGAGTTGGTGGAGCGCCCGAAGACGATGCCAGGGCCACCCGTGGCCAGGCACACCGCCTCCGCCGGGAAGGTGCGGATCTCCATGGTGCGCAGGTCCATGGCCACGCTGCCGATGCAGCGGCCGGACTCGTCCTTCACCGTGCCCAGCCACTCCCAGTACTCGTACTTGGTGACCTTGCCCTCCGCCTCGTAGCGGCGGACCTGCTCGTCCAGCGCGTAGAGCAGCTGCTGGCCGGTGGTGGCGCCCGCGAACGCGGTGCGGTTGTGCAGGGTGCCGCCGAAGCGGCGGAAGTCCAGCAGGCCTTCCGGCGTGCGGTTGAACGTCACGCCCATGCGGTCCAACAGGTAGATGATGCCGGGCGCCGCGTAGCACATGCCCTTCACGGACACCTGCTCCGCGAGGAAGTCGCCGCCGCGCAGCGTGTCCTTCACGTGGATGTCCGGGTGGTCGCCTTCACCCTTGGTGTTCACCGCGCCGTTGATGCCGCCCTGGGCGCAGACGGAGTGGGAACGCTTGACGGGGACGAGCGAGAGCACGTCCACCTGGTGGCCCGCCTCCGCCAGCTTGATCGTCGTCATCAGCCCGGCGAGACCGCCGCCCACCACCGTGAATCGCGCTGCTGCCGCCATCATCGTCTCCTTGACCACCGGCAGCCGGGGGGGTGCCTTCACGGGGGGCCGCTGAAGTCCTGCTTCGCGACGCTGCCCCGCTCCCGTGCCAGGTGCGAGTCCAACACGCTAGTTAACTTGGAAAAATACCGCCGCAAGGACGGTGCGCCCGGGGATAAGCCCGGATCATTCACGGCATCAGGCGGGGCCCGCCAGCAGCATTCCAGCGGGCCCGGCCGAAGACCGGGGACTACAGCTTCACGAGGTCGACGGTGCCCTTGACGGAGGTGAAGGACTTGCTCAGCTCGGCCTTCTCCGCCTCGTTCAGCTCCACCTCGATGATCTTCTCCACGCCGTTCGCGCCGATCTGGGCGGGGACGCCGAAGAAGAAGTCGCTGATGCCGTACTGGCCCTTGAGCAGGGCGGCGGCCGGCAGCACGCGCTTGCGGTCGAAGAGGAAGCTCTCCGCCATGGCGATGGAGGAGGACGCCGGGGCGAAGTAGGCGCTGCCCGTCTTGTACAGGCCCACCAGCTCCGCACCGCCCTTGCGGGTGCGGTCGATGATGGCGTCCAGCTTGTCCTTGGCGATGAGCTGGGTCAGGGGCACGCCGCCCACGGTGCTGTGACGCACGAGCGGGACCATGTCGTCGCCGTGGCCGCCGAGGACGAGTGCCTCCACGTCACGGATGGAGCAGCCGAGGGCCTCGGCCACGAAGCACTTGAAGCGGCTGGTATCCAGCACGCCCGCCATGCCCACGACCATGTTGTCCTTCAGGCCGGCGATCTTGTGGAGCGCGAACACCATCGCGTCCAGCGGGTTGGCCACGTTGATGACGAAGGCGTCCGGGGCGTGCTGCTTGATGTTGCCCGCCACGTCCTTCATGATCTTCAGGTTGACCTCGAGCAGGTCCTCGCGGGACATGCCGGGCTTCCGGGGCACGCCGGCCGTGATGATGATCACGTCCGAGCCCGCGACGTCCTTCCAGTCGGTGGAGCCGGTGACGCGGCTGTCGTAGCCGTCCACCGCGGACAGCTGGTTGATGTCCAGCGCCTTGCCCTTGACCAGACCCTCGGCCGCCGGGATGTCGTAGAGCACCACGTCGCCAAGGTTCTTCTGGACCGCCAGCAGCGCCAGGTTGCCGCCGATCTGACCGCCACCGATGAGGCCGATCTTCTTCTTCTTGTGAGCCATGGTTTCGCCCTCCTGCTTTGGGGGTGGGGACTACATGTGCTTGATGATGGCCTGACCGAACTCCGAGCACTTCACCTCGGACACGGTCTCCTTCGTCTCCAGCTTCATCAGGCGCGCGAAGTCGTACGTCACGGTGCGCGCCGCGATGGCCTTGTCCATGCCCTTGATGATCAGGTCCGCGGCCTCGTTCCAGCCCATGTGGCGGAGCATCATCTCGCCAGAGAGGATGACGGAGCCCGGGTTCACCTTGTCCAGGTCCGCGTACTTCGGCGCGGTGCCGTGGGTGGCCTCGAAGACGGCGTGGCCGGAGACGTAGTTGATGTTGCCGCCCGGCGCGATGCCGATGCCGCCCACCTGCGCCGCGAGCGCGTCCGACAGGTAGTCGCCGTTGAGGTTCAGCGTGGCGATGACGTCGAACTCGTCCGGACGGGTCAGCACCTGCTGCAGGGTGATGTCCGCGATGGAGTCCTTGATGATGATCTTCCCGGCGGACACCGCGGCCTTCTGCTCGGCGTTGGCGGCCTCCTCGCCCTTGGCGGCCTTGGTCGCCTCCCACTGGTCCCAGGTGTAGACCTTGTCACCGAACTCACGCGCCGCGAGGTCGTAGCCCCACTTGCGGAACGCGCCCTCGGTGAACTTCATGATGTTGCCCTTGTGGACCAGCGTGACGCTCTTGCGCTTGAGGTCCACCGCGTACTGGATGGCCGCGCGCACCAGGCGCTCCGTGCCTTCCTGCGACACGGGCTTGATGCCGATGCCCACGTTCGCCGGGAAGCGGATCTTGCCCGCCTCCTTGGGGAACTCCTGCTTCAGCCAGCCCAGGAACTTCTCCGCCTGCGCGGTGCCGGCCTCGAACTCGATGCCCGCGTAGATGTCTTCCGTGTTCTCACGGAAGATGACCATGTCCACCTTGTCCGGCTGCTTCACCGGGCTGGGCACGCCCTTGAAGTAGCGCACGGGGCGCAGGCAGACGTACAGGTCCAGCATCTGGCGCAGCGCCACGTTCAGGGAGCGGATGCCACCGCCCACCGGCGTCGTCAGCGGGCCCTTGATGCCCACCAGGTACTCGCGGAACGCGGCGACCGTCTCGTCCGGCAGCCAGTTGTTCACCTGCTTGAAGGACTTCTCGCCGGCCAGCACTTCGTACCAGGAGATCTTCTTCTTGCCGCCGTACGCCTTCTCCACCGCCGCGTCGAACACGGCCTGCGAGGCCTTCCAGATGTCGCGGCCAGTGCCGTCGCCCTCGATGAAGGGGATGATCGGGTTGTTCGGAACGGTCAGCTTGCCGTTCTGCAGGGTGATCTTCTCGCCAGAGGGAGGCGCCATGAACGCAAACTCCTGATTGAGACCGGGGTATTGAGAGGCGGCGGATAGTCGGGAACCCGCCCCCGGTCGTCAAGGAGTTTGGCCGCACGTCCCCCTGGGTTGGATGCACCCGGGGCGTGCCGCGCTTATCGCAGCCAATGGTCCGGAAAGCAGGATCGTTATTCCGGAATTCGGGCGCGCCCTAGAAGCTCGCGAGCCCAGGAGCCGGCAGGACGACGCTCACGGCCGTCCCCTCTTCCAGGCGCTCTACCGCGAACTCCCCGCCCATGGCATCCACCAGCTCCCGCGCGCGGGCGAGCCGCCGCTGGGTGCTGCCCACGCGCAGGGGTGACAGCACCACCGAGCGCGTCTCCCGCTCAGAGAGGCTCACGCCCGGCATCACCACCTGGAAGCGAGGCCCCACGTCTCCGAAGTCGTCCGGCGGATCCACCACCACCCGCACGGAGGGCGCCGCCTGCGGGGCCACGTCCGCCGCGTGGGCGACGAGCAACAGGAGCACCTGCTCCAGGCGGCGCCGGCTGACCCGGGCGATCACCGGATCCTCGGGGAGCTCCAGCGCCACCTCCATGCCGCGCAACCGCCGCGTCGCGCCGAGCAGCCCCAGCGCGTCACGCACGCACACCGCCACGTCCACCTGGAAGACGTCTGGAAGGTCCACGGACTCGAGCCCCTGGCCACCGAAGGAGGCTCCCGCGCCCCCCGGCGATCCCTTCACATCCAGCGCTGCGCTCATTCGCGGCTCCCATCCCCGGCCAGTCCCAGAAGTACCGACCATAACGGCCCCCCCTGACAGGGTCCATTGCCCGTCAGCCCCGGACCGCCACCGCTTATTCACGTGAAGGAGGGTTACAGCCCTGCGCCATCTTGCTGATATGGATGCGCACGCTGGGTCCTGATTGCTCCTCGGAAAACCCGTATATGGTCGGTCAACTGCGACCCAGGGTGAGTCAGGGGCGGGGACGAAAAAAACAGCCCAGGCATATAAATTCGATTTGACTGTTACGGCCGAGACCTTCAATATGTCTTCCCAGAATCCAGAGCCGTCAGCGTCTCCAGTGAATCAGGGAGGAAGTGTTGTGCTCGCAACATCGCCGACCACGAACGGTAGCGCTGCCCGCAAGAGGGGAGTCCTGACGATGGATGGAGGGATCCCAGCGTCCTCGAAGTTCCGGCATGCGATCGAATTCGGCAGTGGCGACGCGCTGCGCAACGTGATTCCCCTGCCCCCCGCTGAAGCCGCCCTGGATGACTCGGGCTACTCGCTGCACGGCAGCGGCCCCACGGCCATCACCTGCGCGGTGGGCCGGCCGGACGCGGTGCTGGGTGAGGTGACGCGGCTGTCTCCGACGGTGGTGTGGGTGGCCCCGCGGCAGCCGCTGGCGGAAGCGACCGAGTCGCGCACCTTCCCGGTGTACTTGGCGTGTAACGGCGCCACGATTGGTCCGCTCAACGGCGCCTTCATCCGGACGGACATGGACGCCCCGAACGCGCCGGTGGGGCTGCAGCTGGTGGGCGTGACGCTGGAGCAGGGGCGTCAGATCCTGGGCTTCCTGTCGGACGCGCTTCGCCAGGGCGTGGCGGTGCCGGCGGCCTCCGCGCTGCCCGTGCAGGACATCATCACGGACGGGGAGCGGATCCGCTCCATCTTCACCGCCATCTGCGCGTCCGGGAACAAGGGCGTGCTGCGCCGCCAGGGCCGGGTGGTGCGCATGGTGCTGGAGCGCTTCCACTCTTCTTCCGGTCAGCTGGAGTGGCGTACGGAGGAGTCCACCCCGGACTTCGGCGAGCCGGCGTACGACATCGACGTCATCGGCTACAACTCCGCGTACCGCCTGCGCGTGGAGACGGGCCGCACCGAGGGTGACCGCCTCTTCACCCCCCTGCCCGAGCAGCTGTTCCGCATCCGCCACCGCTGGCACCGCCGCGTCGCCGCCCCCGAGGGCGTGCACGCCCGGTTCCACCACCCGCTCTGGCGGGAGCAGGGGCTGATGCGCCGCGAGGTGCTGGACCTGTCCTTCTCCGGCCTGTGCATGCGCTGCCAGCCGCAGGACCTGCTCTTCCCGGGCCTGCTGCCGCCCCTCATCGAGCTGGAGCTGGGCGACGGCCAGCGGGTGAGCGTGCGCGGGGAGATCCGCTACGTCAGCGGCATGCGCGCGGACGGCACCGTGCTGTGCGGCCTGAGCGTGCTGCCCTACTCTTCCGACGAGGCGCGCTGGGTGCGCTTCGTGTCCCAGACGATGTCTCCGGCCACGCGCACCAGCGAGGGCCTGGTGGATGAGCTGTGGGACCTGTTCAACCGCTCCGGCTTCTTCAGCCTGGGTGGCAGCACCCCCGCGGAGTTCGAGGAGCTGAAGCAGAACTTCGCGTCGCTGGCGAAGCGCGCCGCGGAAGTGCCGCAGCTGTTCTGCAACGCGGTGTGGCCGTCCGAGCGCGGCATTGAAGCGACGCTGTCCTTCACCAAGCCGTACCGCAACGCGTGGCTGGGCCACCAGGTGGCGAAGCGGCCCGGCAAGCCGCCGGAGGGGCTGAAGGAGGCGGGCGCCATCATGCGCGACCTCTACCTGCGCACCTTCGAGCACCCGCAGAGCGACCCGGACTTCCACTGGGTGGTGGCCTACGTGGAGGCCCTCAACCCGTGGATCAACAAGGCGCACGTGAAGTACGCGCAGCGCCAGATGGAGGCCGGTTCGCCCCTGGCCTTCACCCGGAAGATCCAGAAGATGAAGGCCTTCAGCAACGAGCTGACCGGCCGCGTGCACCCGTACACGGTGGGCCCCGCCACCGCGAGCGAGCTGAGCCTGCTGGCGGCGACCATCGCGCAGCAGTTCCCCGAGTGCTACGTGCAGTCGTTGGACCTCACCCGCGACCGGCTGGACATGGGTCCCGTCACGGCGAAGTGGAAGAGCTTCGGCATGGAGCGCGAGCGCACCGTCCTGGTCGCCCGCCGCGACGGCGTCCCCCACGCCGCCGCCGTGGTGGAGCTGGGCCAGCTGGGCGCGAACCTCTTCCGCCTGCTGGACAACACCCGCCTGTTCTCCCTGCTGGGGGATGGAACGCGCGCGTACTCGGCGCTCCTGGACGCCGCGCGCCGCTGGTACGCCGCGCGCAACCGCCCCTCCTTCCTCTATCTGCGCGAGGACGAGGGCGGCGACTACGTGCAGGAGTGCGGCCTGCACGACGGGCCGGATCCCTACCTGTGGATCATCTCCGCCAAGCTCGTTCCGGACTTCCTGGAGCACATCAGCGAACTCACCATCGGGCGCCGTGGTGCCCACTCCCGTTGAGGATTCCCCCCATGACCAAGCCCCTCGTCGAAGAGCAGTACCTCCCCCACGTCACCGACGTCCGTCACCTGCTGGCGACCGGTCCCCACGTGACGACGCTGCTGGACCCCAACGTGGAGCCCGCCCTGCTGGAGGCCTTCCTCATCCAGCTGTGTGCCCTGGGCGTCTACATGACGGAGCCCGTGGACGGGTGGATCCGCCGCGCCGGTGAGGCGTGTGTGAAGGCGGGGATGGTGGACGTGGGCGAGAAGCTCATCACCCACGCCAAGCACGAGGCCGGTCACCACCTGATGATGGTGGAGGACACGAAGAACCTGGTGGCCAGCTGGAACGCGCGCCGCTTTCCCAAGCTGGACGCGGAGGCCCTGATGGCGCAGGCCCCCACCCCGGCCATGCAGGAGTACCGGCAGATCCACGAGGAGACCATCGCGGGCCCCATGCCGGGCGGCCAGGTCGCCATCGAGTACGAGATCGAAAACCTGTCGGTGGTGTTCGCGCCCCGCCTCATCGAACAGTGCAAGGCCGTGCTGGGCCCGGACGTGATGAACTCGCTGTCGTTCATCAAGGAGCACGTGGAGCTGGACGTGGGTCACACGGCGCTCAACGAGGTCATGCTCAACAAGCTGCTGGGCCAGAAGCCCGAGCACGCGGCGACCATCGCGAAGACGGGCGCCCGTGCCCTGGACATCTACCTGCGCTTCTACGGCGACTGCATGGCGAAGGCCCGGCAGATCCTCCAGGCCGCCACCGCCTGAGAAGCCTCAGGCCCCGAGCTGCGCCGCCCGCCGGGAGCCCCGGTTGCCCCAGCGGGTGAGCGCGCGGACGGCCTGCTTCAGCGAAGCGTGGACCTGCGCGACGCCCGCGCTGTTCGTGGCCGCGTAGACGTAGCGGTCCGGGCGCAGGACGACCAGGTCCGAGCCGTGCTGGGCGAACCACTCGCCCAGCTTGCCCTCCAGGTCCACCACCTCTCCGGAGCGGCCCGCGCCGGAGCGCGCCGCCGGCGCCACGGACAGCCACACGCCGCCGATGTCCTCCGCCAGCGCCTTGGCCGCCTGCTGGACGTCCGCGGGCGCACCCGGCCGCGTCAGCACCGCGAAGCGCTGGCCGATGACGTCATCCAACGGGCGCTCCCCTTCCTCGCCGTGCTCCACGCGCGGCTGCGGGAAGTAGGCGCCTTCCGCCGCCTGCTTGGACTTGCCGCGCTTGCCGCCGAAGACGAAACCCTCCGCGTGGAAGAGGTTCGGCTTCATCTTGTACTCGCGGATGAACGGGCCGGTGACGGGCATGTGGTACAGCAGCTTGATGAAGGCGTTGCGCGCGCGGGCCATGAACGGGCCGCCCGACGCCAGCATCGAGCCCAGCGCGTCCGACATCCGCATCATCTCCGCGGCGTGCGGCCGGCGCTCCACCTCGTAGGTGTCCAGGAGCGACGCGTCCGCGGCGCCGCCCAGCACGTGCGCCAGCTTCCAGGTGAGGTTCGCCGCGTCGCGCAGGCCGGAGCACAAGCCCTGCCCCAGGAACGGCGGCATGAGGTGCGCAGCGTCCCCGAGCAGGAACACCCGGCCCACGCGCCACTTCTCCGCCATGCGGCTGTGGTAGGCGTAGAGGTTGACGCTCTTCACCTTCACGGTGTCCGGGTCGATGAAGGGCGCGATGATGCCGCGCACGTACTCGGGCGTCTTCACGTACTCCAGGTCCTGCCCCGGCTTCACCAGCGTGTCGAAGCGGATCTCGTCGTGCGCGGTGCGCGTCACGATGCCCACGCGCTCCGGGCCGCAGGGGTAGTAGGTGAAGTCCGGCGCGGACGACTGCGTCTCCACGGAGACGGCCAGCGCGTGCTCCAGCGCCGTGGTGCCCTCCAGCTTCAGGCCCAGCCGGCGGCGGATGCCGCTCTTGGCGCCGTCGCACGCGAGCAGGTAGCGCGCGCGCACCGTCATGGTGCGGCCATTGACGTTGTCCTTCACGCGCACGGACACGCCTTCGTCGTCCTGCATGAAGGATTCGACTTCATGGCCGCGCCACATGCTGACGTGCGCGAAGCGCTCCATGCCCCGGTGCAGCGAGGCCTCCAGGCGGGGCTGGTTGAAGAGCGAGCCGATGGGGTGGCCGTTGGGGCGCTCCACCTTGGTGAAGTCCACCTCGGCGAGCATCCGCATCTCGTCGTCCACGTAGGTCATCTTCAGGCACGGGTGGAAACCCGGCCCCAGTTCCCCCGTGAGACCGGCGGCCTGGAAGATGCGCTGCGCTTCGTCGTCCGCGTTGATGGCGCGGGACTGGGTGTGCGCGGTGGTCTCCTTCTCGATGACCACGGTGCGCAAGCCGTACTGGCCGAGCAGGTTCGCCGCCATGGCCCCCACCGGGCCGCTTCCGACGACGATCACATCAACAGATTCCGGAGCCATTACTCCCTCCCGTTGTGTGCGAGCTGATCCGTTTTGAACCGAGCGACCGGACGACCGAAGCCCCCCTCGGTCGCCAGTGTCGTAAGTAATAATACCTATAAACTCCGGCAACCCCACTCTAGATACGCTGATTCGACGCGATCCTGGCTGCCTGCCCCCCCGAGTCAGAAACACCCGGTCTGCGTCATTCCGACCGCCTGATAATCAAACGCACCCCTCCAGAAACCTTGCAGGGCTGATCAGCACGCACAGTCCGCTGTCTGCCTTTCGCGCAGTGATTTCCTGAAAGGCTTCAAAGTTTCATGGAGGCGGCAGGGATTCTGGGTCTTGTCCGTGTTTCACGGCCCCCTGATGTGTGCGGATGCCCCTGGAAGGCGCCCCTTGTACGTCGCTCGGGACTGCGGGACAGTGCGGGAGTTGTCCCCCCCACTGAGCCCCTTGGAGCGCCCAGCGATTATGCCCAGACTGCAACTTTTTGAATTAGAGGATCAGCCCTGGTTCCCGAAGGTGCTGCGCCGGGGGGTGACGGACTTCCTCGCGTACGTGTGGAGCCTGTCGGATGACCGCTATTCGGAGTTCGTGAAGCGGCTCAAGGGCGCGATGGCGGAGATGGGCGAGACGCAGCTGTTGGACATGGCGTCCGGCAGCGCGGGGCCGGTGCCGAAGCTGCTGGAGATGCTGGAGTCGCAGGAGGGCTACCAGGCGACGGCGCTCCTGACGGACCTGTACCCGGAGATCTCCGCGTTCGAGAAGGCGAAGGCGGCGAACCCGGGCCGCATCGACTACGTGACGACGCCGGTGGACGCGACCGCGGTGCCCGCGACGTACAAGGGCTTCCGCATCATGTGCAATTCGTTCCACCACCTGCCGCCGGACATGGCGCGCAAGGTGCTGGCGGACGCCGTGGCCCAGCGCCGGGGCATCGCCATCATGGAGCTGGTGGAGCGGCGCGGGCCGGCCATCGCGATGACGGCGGCGGCGCTGATCAACGTGCCGCTGACGACGCCGTTCATCCGGCCCATTCGCGCGGACAGGCTCGCCCTCACCTACCTCATGCCGCTCATCCCCATCGCGGCGGCGTTCGACGGCGTGGTGTCCTGTCTGCGCACGTACTCCGTGGAGGAGATGCGCGAGCTCACCCACGGCCTGAGCGACGACTACATCTGGGAAATCGACCGGCTCACCAACCCGGGGAACCCCTTCGGCTTGATGATGCTCATTGGCCGACCCGCCACCCCCTCGAAGGCTTGAGTGGCCTGTCAGCAGGAGGTCACTGACGCCCCGGGCCGACGCGGGGCGTCGTGATTTCCAGGTTTGAAGGGGGTTCAATGGCCGCTCCTTCAACGAGGAGCAGGCTCATGGAATGGCTCGAATTCAAGCGTTGGTCACCCGAAGTCCAGCACGCGCTGGCACTGCAGGCGGCCCGGTTGGGCCAGACGGCGATGCACGCCGAGCCGCCGCGGCCGTCCGCGACGATGCTCGCCGCGCACCGCCTGTGCACGCTGCTGCGCCAGTACCCGCGCAGCAACCCCTGGGGTCACCCCGCGTCGGAGTGCTGAGACGCGGATGAAGCACCCGGCCCGTCCGTGGGGGCACCACGGGCGGGACGGGAGCCTCCAGGGTGGCGTTCAGGTCCCCGTAGGGGTCCAGTTCACGCGCAGGTGCTGGATGGTGCGGATGGTCAGCGACTGCGTGTGGCCGAAGTCCGGGTTCTCCTCCAGCTTCAGGTCTGGGAGCTGATCCAGCAGCAGGTTGGTGGCGATGAGCGCCTCCAGCCGCGCGAGCGGCGCCCCGATGCAGAAGTGGATGCCCCGGCCGAAGCCCAGGTGCGTCGGGTGGTGCCGGGAGATGTCGAAGTGCTCCCCGTCCGCGAGCAGCGCGGAGTCACGGCTTCCGGACGCGTAGAGCAGGAGTAGCCGCGAGCCCTTGGGCAGCGCGACGCCCGCGAGCTCCACATCCTCCAGGGTGGTGCGGATCATCCCGTGCGCCACGGAGTCGAAGCGCAGCGTCTCCTCGATGAGGTGCGGCACCAGCGAGCGGTCCTCGCGCAGCCGCTGCCAGAGGCCGGGCTGGAGCAGGGCCTGCTTCCAGCACTGGGCGAGCAGCGCGGTGGTGGTTTCGTGGCCTGCCGCCAGCATGCTTCCGGCGATGGCGATGATCAGCTCCGGCAGCGTGAGCGCTTCGCCGTCCGCGTCGGTGGTGACCAGGTAGCTGATCAGGTCGTCGCGGGGGTCGTCCGTGCGGTCGCGGATGAGGCGGGCCACGTAGTGCTGGTAGGTGACCCAGCTGCGCGCGAGCGGCGGCTGCTCTTCAGGCGGAACGCGGGTGAAGATCATCCGGAAGAAGTCGTCACACCAGCGCTTGATGTCCGCCATGTCCTCCTGGGGAACGCCCGCCATGCCCAGGATGACCCGCACGGGCAGCGGGTACGCGAACTCCGTCACCAGGTCCGCGTGCCCCTTGCTCGCGAAGGCCTGGATGAGCTCCTCGGAGACGGCGCGGATGGGGGCTTCCTGCGCGGCGATGCGCTGGGCGGAGAAGCCGCGGCCCAGCAGCTTGCGCAGCCGGGTGTGCGCGGGCGGATCCGAATTGATCAGGCTGTCCGCCAGCGGATAGCCCTCGGCGAGCACCGCGAGCGTCGCCGGGGACAGCACCGAACCCATGTTGCCCAGGTCCGCCGACGAGTAGCGCGTCGGATCCTTGAGCACATGGCAGATGTCCTCGTAACGGCTCACCAGCCACATCCCCAGCATGGGGTTGTAGCTGACGGGCGCGTCCCGTCTCAGCTCCGCGTAGAACGGATGTGGATCCTCGACGTGCGGTCCCGCGAACGGGTTGTACTGGGCGCCCAGATGGGGGCACTTCATCGCGCCAGCGGCCTTGCTGGCGTGCGCATCGATGTGGATCGATTCAGACTGCCCTTCCACCTTCACTGCTTCCACTGCGGTACTCACCTTGAGCTTCCTCTCAGGATCCCCCCACAGCGGAATATTATAACCCAACCTGACAGGTCTTCTCAGCGAGTCCTGCGAACCTCAGCCATCCGGAATTCAGGGTTGCTAGGACCCAGGCTGATACGGGGGATGAGACCGAGCCTGTTTTCTCAGGACGGAGCGCTCCACCTTGCTCATGGCGTTCCGGGGCAATGTTTCAACTGCAACAAAGCGTGCGGGCACCTTGAAGCGCGCCAGGGACTGGCGGCACCAGGCGTCCAGGTCCTCGGGGAGGGTGTGGCCGGGGCGCAAGACGACGAAGGCCACGGGGACCTCGCCCCAGTGCGGCTCCGGTACGCCGACGACGGCGGACTCCGCGATGGCCGGGTGGTTGGCGAGGACCGCTTCGATTTCGGCCGGATAGAGGTTCTCCCCTCCCCGTACGATGAGGTCCGTGCGGCGCGACAGGAGGGTGAGTCGCCCCTTCGCGTCCAGGACGCCCACGTCGCGGGTGCGCAGCCAGCCGTCATGGAAGGCGTCGCGCGTGGCATCGCGCTGGCGCCAATAGCGGGCCATGAGCGTGGGGCCTCGGACCTCCACGTCCCCTTCGCGCCCTTCACCGAGCGTCTCACCGTCGGTCCCGACGATGCGGACCTCAAGTCCAGGCAGGGGCGGACCCGCGGTGCTGCCATCCGCTTCGCCGGGGCGTTCGGTGGTGACCTGGGAGCAGGCCTCGGTGAGTCCGTAGGTCTGGAGGGCCAGGAGTCCCGCGGCGCGTGCCCTCGTGAGTAGGGCCGTGGGGACGGGGCCTCCGCCGATGAGCGCGCATTGGAAGGTCGCGGGCATCGTGCGGTCTTGTCGCGCGTCCAGCACCCGCTCCAACGTGGTGGCGACGAAGCTGGCGTGGGACGCGCCCTCCGTGTCGATGGCGCGGTTGACGGCGTCCGCGTCGAAGCGCTCATGCAGGAGGAGGCAGCCGCCCTCGTACGCGGTGCGCGTGAGCATGGCCAGCCCCCCAACGTGGAACAGGGGCAGCGTGCCCAGCCAGCGCGGCGCGGGGTGCGCGCCCAGGTTCGCGGCGGAGGCGCGGCATGAGGCACGGAAGGCACCTTCCGTGAGCACGGCGCCCTTGGGCCTTCCCGTCGTTCCGCTGGTGAAGAGGATGACCCGGGACGTGTCCGCGTCCCAGGTGCGGGCGGGCACGGCGTGGGTCGTCACGCCGTCAGGGAAGGACTCCAGGAGCTCCGCTTCCGGGAGCCGGTCCCGCAGGGCTCCGAGCACCAGCGTGAGCCGGGGCTCGACGTCCTCCATCAGGGGCTGCAGCTCCGCTGGCGTGAGCCGGGCATTGAGCGGGGCGAAGATCGCGCCCAGACGCCCCAGCGCCCAGAAGAGGAAGGTCACCGACGGGTGGCTCGTGGACAGCAACGCCACGCGGTCCCCCTGGTCCAAGCCTCGCGCGGCCAGGGCTTCCGTCCAGCGCGTCACCTCTTCGTCCAGTGCGCGGAAGGTCCAGGTCTGTCCCGCGAAGCGCAGTGCTTCCGCATGGGGATGCAGCTGCGCGCCTTCGCGGATGGGGCAGTCGTAGGTCATGGCCTCGCTCCTCCGAAGAGTTGAATCCGGCGGGCCTTCGCGACGATGGCCCGAGCGCATGGCTCAGTGTTCCCGGCTGAAGTCCGGGCCCAGTCCCAGACCGGGCATGTCGCGCAGCCGCACGAGTCCCCGCTGGGGTTGATACGGATGATCCCGTGGCTCGTCCGCGAAGAGCCGCCCCACGGCGAGGCCAGAGGCCAGGTCTCCCGAGGGCAGCGCGGAGGCCAGATGCGCGGCGCCGGCCCGGGCCACCACGCCGTCGATGGAGCTGGTGACGTACGCGTGCATGCCCAGGTGGGCCGCGCGCAGCGCCACCACCATGGAGGGCAGCAGCCCCCCGAGCACCATCGGTTTGATCACCACCGCGCCCACCGCCGGCCCACCGCCCAGGTCCATCGTGAGGAGCGTTCGCACCGCTGCGGGCGTGGCGAGCGTCTCGTCCGCGGCGATGATGCACGGGGCTCGGCGCTGCACCCGCCACAGCGCCTGCAGGTTCTCCGGCGGCGTGGGCTGCTCCACCAGCTCCAGGTCGTACCAACCCAGCCGATCCAGGGCGCGGTTGGCTTCGGGCTCCGTCCAGCCGCCGTTCGCGTCCAGACGCAGGCGCACGCGGGCCCCCACCGCTTCGCGCACGGCCCGGACCCGCGCTTCATCCGCGTCCAGCGAGCGACCCGCGACCTTCACCTTCAGCGTCTGATAGCCCTCCTCCACCGCCTCTCGCGCTTCCTGGGCAAGGGCCCCCGGTTCCTCCGCGCTCAGCAGCGCGTTCACCAGGACCTCCTGCCGGGCCTCCTCCGCGAGCAGCCAGCACAGGGGGATGCCCTTGCGCTGGGCCACCAGATCCAGCAGCGCCAGTTCCAGGCCGTGCTGCGCGGCGGGGACGGGCTCCTCCGGGTCGATGCCGCGGATCCGCGCGCCTCGCTGGCGAACCTCCTCACTGGCGGTCGGGACGAGCGTGGCTTCGACCCCCTCGATGCTGTCCTCCAACGTCTGGCCCTTGAGGGAGCTCAGCCACCCGCGCAGCACCGTGTGCGTGGTGGCCAGGGACTCCGTGCCGAACTCGGGCAGCGGCATGGCTTCACCCTGCCCTACGCGACCTTCCTCGTCGCGCAGCCGCACGATGAACCCGTCGCGTGTGGCGTAGGTGCCCCTCGCCGTACTCAGGGGTTGGGCCAGAGTGAGGTGCAGCGGGGTGAGCGTCGCTTCGGTGATGCGCATGACGCTCCTTCAGCGCAGGTACAGGCCGACCGCGAACAGCAACCCGAACAGCATCTGCAGCTTCGCCGTCCCGCCCAGCGCGGGGTTGAGCGCCGCGCCCTCCGCCTTCAGCATCAGCTTCAGCGGCGGCACCACCAGCGGCAGGCTCAGGAGCGGCAAGAAGACCCAGGCGCTCGCGTAGCCCTTGGCGAACAGCACGAACGGCGTGACGTAGGAGGCCACCAGCAGCAGCACGTACTCCGCGCGGCCGAAGCCCTGGCCGAAGCGCACCACCATCGTGCGCTTGTTGGCCTTCACGTCCGTGCTCGCGTCGCGCTGGTTGTTCACCACGATGAGGCACGTGCCGATGGCGCCCACCGGCAGCGACGCCCACCATGCCGCCGGGCTCACGAAGCCGGCCTGCACGTAGTACGTGCCCGTCACCGCCACGATGCCGAAGAAGATGAGCACGAACAGGTCGCCCAGGCCGAGGTAGGCCAGTGGAAACGGGCCTCCCGTGTACGCGTAGCCGCACAGCAGCGAAGCCACCCCGATGAACACGATGGGCAAGCCGCCCACCGCCACCAGATACAGGCCCACCAGCGTCGCCAGCGCGAAGCACCCGAGGCCGCCCAGCAACACCGTGCCCGGCGCGATGAGCCCGCTCTGCGTCACGCGCTTGGGCCCCAGGCGCTCCTCGGTGTCCGCGCCCTTCTTGTAGTCATAGAAGTCGTTGATGAAGTTGGTGCCGATTTGGATCAGCACCGCGCCCACGAGCGCCGCGAGCGCCGGTAACAGGCGCCCCACGCCGTTGCCGTACGCGAGCGCCGTGGCCACCAGCACCGGCACCGCGCCCGCCGTCAGCGTCTTCGGACGCACGGCCATCAGCCACGTCTTCAGCGTGGGCCGGGGACGCGCCGCATCGGGAGGGGTGCTCACCAGGGTTGTCACGAGTGGGTCGCCTCTCGCGCCAGGATGGCGTGTTCGAACTGCGGCGCTTCGTACCAGGGCGTCTGGAGGAACGAGAGCACTTCGCGCACGTACTCCTCCGGCGCCTCCAGGTGCGGGGCGTGGGTGACCCCCGCGAAGGCGCGGCGCCACACCACCGGCAGCTCCGCCGCCATGCGCCTCGCCAGGGTCGTGAACTTCTCGTCCTGATCACCGGTGAGCAGCAGCGTGGGCAGCCGCTGGCGGTGCAGCGCCGGCCAGTAATCCGGCTGTACGCCCAGGCCCAGGGTCTCCAACGCTCCGGCCAGTCCCTGCGCCGTGCACGCCTTGCGACGCTCGCGCAGCGCGGCCTGCTCCGGCTCCGGCAGGCGGCGCAGCCCGTCGAAGAGGGGCAGCGCTTCCCACCGCTCCACGAAGGCGTCCACGCCCTTCGTGCGGATGAAGTCCACGAGCTTCGCGTCGGCCTCGCGCCGCTCGGAGCGCTCCTGACGGCGGTGCAGCCCGGGCGAGCCGCTCTCCATGATCAGCCGGCCGAAGCAGTCCGGCGCGCGCACCGCGGCGCCCAGCGCCACCCGCGCGCCCTGCGAATAGCCGAGCAGATCCACCCGGCCCCCCAGCTCGCGGGCCAGTTGGACAACGGCGTCCACCGTCTCCAGAAAGCCGTCGCGGCCTGCCTTCTCCGGCAGCGGCGTGCGGCCGTGCCCGGGCAGGTCCACCGCTACCACGCGCACGGAGCGGCCGAGCAGCGGACGCAGGTGCTCGAACGTAGCGCCGCTGCCGGTGAAGCCGTGCAGCGCCAGGAGCGTATGGGGGCCTTCACCCCAGCTGTCATAAGCGAGCGTCACGCCCATGGTCCTTCTCCCAGTGCGGCGGCCATCCGCGCGAAGAGGTGTCGGTGCGTATCCACGTTGGTGGCCCGGTCCACCAGGACCTCCACCAGGTGGAGGCCTCCCTCCAGCCCGGCTCGCACCGCCGCGCGCAGGGCCGTGGGCGTCGTGGGCCGCTCGAAGCGGGCTCCCGCGAGCGCCGCCGCGTGCGACAGGTCCACGCCGTGTGGCGTGCCAAAGAGGGCCTCGAACTCGTCCGGCTTCGCCACTTGCGCCAGCGGCAGGAAGGAGAAGATGCCGCCGCCGTCGTTGTTCACCACCACGACCGTCAGGGGTACGCGCGCCCGCGCCGCGGACACGAGCCCGCCCACGTCATGCAGCAACGCCAGGTCGCCGGACAGCAGCACCGCGGGCCTTCCCGCCGCCGCGGCCATGCCCGCCGCGCTGGACACGATGCCGTCGATGCCGTTGGCCCCACGGTTCGCCAGCACGCGCAGCGGAACACCGCCACCGTGCGCGAACGCATCCACCGCGCGAATGGGCATGCTGCTGGACACGAAGAAGAGCGCGTTGGCCGGCAGCGCCGCCACCACCTCGCGCGCCAGCCGGGGCTCGGTCAGCACGTCCGGCTGTTCTCCGAGCGCCTGCTCCAGCGCGTTGCGCGCCACCCGCTCCGCGTTGACGAAGTCCTGCGCCCAGCGGCCAGGACCTCGCGACAGGCCTTCCGTCAGCGTGCGGCACGCGAGCACCGCGTTGCCTTCCACCACCCGCGTGGCCCGGTGCGCCGGGTCATACAGCGCGCCCTCGTCGCTGAAGACGGTGATGTCCGCGCCGGAGGTGTCCAACCACTGCTGCGGCGACTTGGGCGTCAGGCCTCCGCCGAAGCGCAGCACCAGCTCCGGCGTGTGGCTGCGCGCGAACGGCTCATGGCGCAGGAGCGCATCGTAGAGCGACACGGTCAGCGGGCCGCCTCCATAGCGCGCCTGCGACGTGGCCTCCGCGAGCACCGGGTAGCCCGTGGCCAGACTCAGCGCGGTGATGGCCTCCGCGAAGCCGTCGTCCTCGTCGCGAGGGCCGCACACGATGACGCCACGCTCGGTGGCGGCGATGCGCGCGCGCACGTCCTCCAGCACCGCCGCATCCGGAGCCCGCGACGACTGCGCGATGCGGGTGAGGGGCGCGTCCGTCCGCCCTTCTTTCGCGAGCGCCGTCAGCTTCTCCGCGCCGAAGTCCTGCGCGATGGGCGCCAGCGGCTCACGGAACGGCACGTTGATCTGCACGGCGCCTCGGGGTGCGCGGCACGCGGTGCTCACCGCGCGGGCGGCTGTAGCTCGCAGGTGCGCGATGGCGGGGCTGCTCGCCTCGGGCATGCCCACGTCCGCGAACAGCCGCGCGAAGTCACCGTAGAAGCGCGCCTGGGGCACCGTCTGCGGCGCGCCCCAGCCCTGCAGCTCCAGCGGCCGGTCCGCCGTGAGGATGACCAGCGGCACCTGGGCCATGGCAGCCTCGATGACCGCCGGGAAGAAGTGCGCGCCCGCCGAGCCGCTCGTCGCGATCAGCACCACCGGCTGACGCGACTGCTTCGCCATGCCCAGCGCGAAGAAGCCCGCGCTCCGCTCGTCGATGACGGACCAGACGCGCAGGTCCGGCGTGTGCGCGCATGCGAGCGCCAGCGCCGATGAGCGCGAGCCCGGACATACCACCGCGTGCCGCACGCCGCCCCGCACCAACTCCTCCAGGAGGGCCCGCGACCACAGCACGTTGAGGTTGGCGTCCAGGGACTTCACCGGCCCCCCAGCGCGCGCAACATCGCCAGACTCTTCATTTCCGTCTCCCGCCACTCGGACTCCGCGCTGGAGCCCGCGACGATGCCCGCGCCCACGAAGAGCCGGGCCTTCGCCCCGCGCACCAGCGCCGAGCGCAACGCCACCACCAGATGCGCACGCCCGGGGCCCACCCAGCCCACCGGTCCCGCGTACCAGCCCCGGTCCAGGGACTCGTGTTCCACCAGGAATGACAACGCGCGCTCGCGCGGCGTGCCGCCCACCGCGGGCGTGGGGTGCAGCGCCGTGACGACCGTCGCGGTGTCCACGCCGTCCGCCAGCTCCGCGCGGATGCCCGTGCGCAGGTGCACCACGTTCTTCAGCGCGAGCACCGACGGCTGCGCGTCCGCGGACACGCTCGCCGCCACCGGCGTCAGCGCCTGGAGGATGTAGCGCACCACCGCGTCATGCTCGCGCCGGTCCTTGTCGCTGGCATCCAGCGCATCCGCGCCGCCCGGCGCCGCGGACCCCGCGAGCGCTTCCGTCTCCAGCCTGCGCCCATCCACCCGGCACAGCGTCTCCGGCGTCGCGCCCAGGAAGCCCGTGCCGTCCGGTGCGCGGAAGAGGAACGTCGCGCATCTCGGGTTCTGCTCGCGCAGCCGTGCCAGCACGTCCACCACGTCGAAGGGCTCCGGCCCCTCCGCCTCCAGCGCCCGCGCCAGCACCACCTTGTGCAGCTGGCCCGCGCCAATGGCCTCCACCGCGCGGTCCACCAGCGCCTCGAAGTCCGGCCGCGACGAAGCCGTGCGCAGCGCGACCGGCGCGCCCAACGGATGGCGGTAGGACTGTGGGAAGGACGCTCGCACGCGCTCCAGCCGCGAGCGCACCACGTCCTCCGCGCCCGGCCCCTCTGGAGCGAAGACCGCGACCGCCAGCGCGCTGCCCTCGCGCCACACCAGCACCTCCGGCAGCGTCCAGCGGGCCAGCCCGTGCGAGCGCCACTCGCCCTCCACCGGCTGCGTGGGACTGAAACGCATCCCGCCAAACCAGGGGCCCGGCATTTGAGGGGACACCGCGTCCAGCCACCGCACGCTGTCGCACCCGAGCGCGCCCAGGACCGAGGGCAACTCACCGGGCGCATGCGCCTCGAGCACGCCCGCCCCAGCCAATGGATCCACTCCAGGCAGGGGCATCATCCCGGCGACCCATCGCGGATCCTCAGCGGGACTGAGCGGCGTCATCAGCCATTCTCCTGCACCTCGGGGGAGGCGAGTGACATCACCTTCGATTGTCTTCTAAGCGATCTCGGCTATACATGCACCAAGGAGTTCAAAACCGCTTGAACTCCATGGAATCCGAATTCCAGTAACTCCAGCGAGGGAGCCGCCGTGGGAGGCCAGCAACCAGACGACCCAGCCGGGCGGCGTGACCCGGGTGCACACCGCGTCCTTCGCGCAGCGCGTCCAGCAGGCACGCGCGTCCAGGTGGGGACCGTGGAGGTGGGCGGGCCCGGCTTCGTGGTGATGGCGGGGCCGTGCGCGGTGGAGGGCACGGAGCAGCTGGAACTGGCGGCCCGCGCGGTGGCGCAGGCGGGGGCGCACCTGCTGCGCGGAGGCGTGTTCAAGCCGCGCACCAGTCCGTACGCGTTCCAGGGCATGGGGGAGCCGGGGCTGAAGCTGCTGGTGGACGCCGGACGGCGCCACGGACTGCCCATCATCAGCGAGGTGATGGAGACCGAGCAACTGCCCCTCATGGCGCAGCACGCGGACATCCTCCAGGTGGGCGCGCGGAACATGCAGAACTTCGGGCTGCTGCGCGCGCTGGGGAAGCTGCGCAAGCCGGTGCTGCTCAAGCGCGGGCTGTCCGCCACGGTGCAGGAGTGGCTCAACGCCGCCGAGTACATCCTCGCGGGCGGCAACGAACAGGTGATGCTCTGCGAGCGCGGCATCCGCACCTTCGAGACCGCGATGCGCAACACGCTGGACCTGGCCGCGGTGGCGTGGGCGAAGGAGCGCACGCACCTGCCGGTCATCGTGGATCCTTCGCATGCGACGGGCATCCCGTCGCTTATCACTCCCATGTCGCTGGCTGCCGCGGCCTGCGGGGCGGATGGATTGTTGATTGAAGTCCACCCCCGGCCGGAGCAGGCATTGTGCGACGGGCAGCAGGCGATGTCGCCCGGGGATTTCGCTACGTTGATGCAACGGCTGCCGGGCGTGCTCGCCACGGTGGACCGTCACCTTTGGACGCCGGCGGGGCCGGCACAGATCGCGGGGGCGCGATGAGCACCGAAGTCCGTCAGATGTTCTCCTCCATCGCCACGCGCTACGACGTGACGAACGAAGTCCTCTCCTTCGGCATCCACCGGCTGTGGCGGCGCACGGCGGTGAAGCTCAGTGGCGCGAAGGAAGGCAGTCAGGTGCTCGACTGCGCCACCGGCACGGGCGACCTGGCGCTGTCGTTCAAGCGCAAGGTGGGCTCCACGGGCCGCGTGGTGGGCACGGACTTCTGCCCGGAGATGCTGGAGAGCGCGCCGGCCAAGGCGGCCAAGGCGGGCCTGGACGTGGAGTTCCAGGTGCAGGACGCCATGGCGCTCACCCTTCCGGACAACAGCTTCGACGTGGCGTCCATCTCCTTCGGCATCCGCAACGTGGATGATCCGGTGAAGTGCCTCCAGGAGATGGCGCGCGTGGTGCGCCCCGGAGGCCGCGTGGTGGTGCTGGAGTTCGGCCAGCCCACGGGCCCGTACGGCGCGCTGTTCCGCTTCTACAGCAAGACGGTGATGCCGGCGATTGGCGGACTGCTGACGGGCAACCGCGCGGCGTACCAGTACCTGCCCCGCACCGCCGCGGCCTTCCCCGCTGGCGATCGCTTCCTCTCCCTGATGGACCAGGCCGGCGCCTACGCTGAGCGCGCCGCCCACCCCCTGCTGTTTGGAACCGCCTACGTCTATGTCGGAACCGTCCGTTGAGGCCCGGCGCCTCCTTGTCTCGCAAGTCGTCGCGTCGGTAGATCCCAGACTCCAGCAGGTGCTCCAGGGGGCCCTTACGTCCCCGGGGCCCTGCCCTCGCCCCGTGGGCGCGCAGACCGTCGTCATCGCGGGACACCGCGCGGCCGGCAAGACGCGCCTGTTGCCGCTCGTCTCGAAGTTGCTCGGGCGTTCTGGCCTGGACCTGGACGCGGAGCTGGAGCGCCGGCATGGGCGCCCGCTCCGCTCCTGGGTCGCGGAGTCCCCCACCACCTTCCGCGCCGCCGAGCGCGAGACGCTGGGCCTGTTGCCCTCGGGCAGCGTGGTGGCGGTGGGCGGCGGCTTCCTGTCGCACCATCCGGAAGTGCTCGCGGGACACTTCACGCTCGTCGTCCCCGTCACCTTCGACACGTACCGCGAGCGGCTGATGGCGGACACCACGCGCCCGCGGCTGCGTGCTGATGTGTCGCTGGAGGAAGAGCTCCACTCGCTGTTCCATGAACGCGAGGCGATGCACGCCCGCGTCCCCACCATCTCCCTGGCGGACTTCCTCCGGGGCTGCCTTGCCCAGGAGCCCGCGTGATGGCCACCCGGCGCATCATCACCCTGCCCCCCACCCTCACCGGCGCGGACGCCGTTGCGTTCGCGCGCGACGGCCTCAAGCGTGGCGCGGACGTCATCGAGGTGCGGACCGACTTGCACGCGCCCGGTGACATCGATCCGGACGCCCTCGCCCGCGTGATGCCGCTGCTCGTCTCCGAGCGGGGCAAGCCGGTGCCCGCGCCGTGGGTCCAGGCCGCGTGGCGCGTGGACCGAGACGTGGAGCGCGCGCAGGACATGGACGCGCCGCCGGGGAAGCTGCTCGCGTCGCACCACGCGGAAGGGCCGCTGACGACGACTGAGGCGCTCAAGCGCTGGTCCCGTCCCATTCCGCCGGACGCGCTGGTGAAACACGTGGAGCCCATGGACGGGCCCGCGCACCTGGACGTGCTGCTGGAGACGCAGGCCGCGCTGTCGCAGCGCTTCGGCGCCGAGCGCGTCACCGTCCTGGGCATGGGGCCCGTCGCCATCCCGGCGCGCGCGGTGCTCTCTCGCGGGAACGGCCTGGAGTACGTGGCCATGGGCGGCCCGTGGACGGCGGCCCCGGGACAGCGTCTCCTGGACGACGTGGTGCGCGAGCACCGCAAGGCGAAGGATCCGCACTCGTTGCGCCTGGGCATCCTGGGCACGGCCATTCCGCACTCGCGCTCGCCGCGCATCCACCGTCAGCCGTTCGACCGCATCGACCTGGCCGAGGACGCGCCGGTGGAGGCGGTGGTGGACGCGCTCCTGCCGCACTACGCGGGCTTCGCCGTGACGAGCCCGTTCAAGATGCGGCTCGCGAAGCACACGGGCTCGCAGCTGGACGCCATCAACACGCTGGTGCGCCGGGGCTCTCGGTGGGAGTCCTTCAACACCGACACGGAAGGCGCGCGCGCCGTGCTGGAGCGCCTGGGCACGAAGGACGTGGCGGTGCTGGGTGACGGCGGTTCCACGCAGGCCCTGCGGCTGGTGTCCGCTGAACAAGGACTCGCCCTGCGGGTCGTCAAGCGCGCGGAGATTCATGCACCGCTGTCCGGGGATTGGGTCTGGACGTGGCCGGACCGCGTGGCCGCCCCCGAAAACCTGAGATTCCAGGGGGCACGCGTGGCGGTGATCGCATACGGTGCGCCCGGCCGGCGCGTCGCCGCGGAGATCGTTCGCCGCGGGGGCACCCCTCTCCTGCTAGGTGCGGCGTGGTTTGTCGCCCAGGCCCGGCGGCAGCGACAACTCTGGGAAACGGCGACATGAATACCTTTGGCACCCTCTTCCGGTTGACCACGTTCGGCGAAAGCCACGGTCCCGCGCTGGGCTCCGTCATCGACGGCTGCCCCGCGGGCGTTCCTCTGACGCGCGAGATGATCCAGGCGGCCCTGGACCGCCGGCGTCCCGGTCAGTCCGCCCTGGTGACCCCGCGCAACGAGCCCGACACCGTTGAAATCCTCTCCGGCGTCTTCGAGGACAAGACGCTGGGCACGCCCATCGCGGCCATCGTGCGCAACGCGAACCAGCGCTCGCAGGACTACAACCAGCTGGCCAGCGTGGACCGGCCGGGCCACGCGGACGCCGTGTGGAGGGAGCGCTACAAGCACCGCGACCACCGGGGCGGCGGCCGTACCAGCGGACGTGAGACGCTCTGCCGCGTCATCGGGGGCGCCATCGCGGAGGCGTACCTCGCGCGCGACCTGCCCTCCATCAGCACCGTGGCCTACGTCTCCCAGGTGGGTGAGCTGGTCGCCCCCGTTCCGTCGCCGGGACTCACGCGCGCCATGGTGGACGCGCACCCCACCCGCTGCCCCGACGCCGCCGTGCGCGAGGAGATGGCCCGCCAGATCCTCGCCGCGAAGGAGGCCGGGGACAGCCTGGGCGGCTCCATCGACGTGCGCGTGGAGGGCCTGCCCGTCGGTCTGGGCGAGCCCATCTTCGGCAAGCTGAAGGCGCTCATCGCGCAGGCGCTGGGCAGCATTGGCGCCGTCACCGGTGTCGTGTGGGGCCCGCCGGATCTGATCCAGCGCCTCGGCCAGCCCGGCACGAAGTTCCACGCCGTGAAGGACGCGTACGGTGGCATCCAGGGTGGGCTCGCCAACGGTGAGCCCATGCAGGTGCGCGCCTTCTTCAAGCCGCCCGCGACGCTGGCGGATCACGCCAAGGGCGGCCGTCACGACCCGTGCATCATGCCCCGCGCCGTCCCGGTGCTGGAGGCCATGGTGTCGCTCGTCATCGCCGACCTCGTCCAGCAACTCAACGCCCGCCCCCACTCCGCATGAGCTCGCTTCCTCCCGGTTCCTACCGCCCCCCGAACGACCGTTGGGGTTCCTTCACCAAGCTCGCCGCGAAGCTGCCCGAGGGCAGTGTCGCCGTGGTGGACCGCACCGTCGCGCGCTTCCACCCCACGCTCATCCCCGCACTGGAGGCCCGCAAGCCGCGCGCCATCATCCAGTTGCTCGGCGGTGAGCGCGCCAAGAGCCTCATCTCGCTCCAGAAGGTGCTCGCGGGCGGCATCACGCTGCCGCGCTCCGGCACGCTCGTCGCCGTGGG
The DNA here is from genome assembly GCF_003986945.1 of Corallococcus sp. AB018. Taxonomy (NCBI): domain Bacteria; kingdom Pseudomonadati; phylum Myxococcota; class Myxococcia; order Myxococcales; family Myxococcaceae; genus Corallococcus; species Corallococcus sp. AB018. Next base: position 44,107 of record NZ_RAWR01000008.1, read on the forward strand.
CGGTGGCACCGTGGGCGACGTGGCCACCGTGGCCGCGCACCTGCTCAAGCGCGGCGTGCGGCTGTTGCAGGTGCCCACCACGCTGCTCGCGGCGGTGGACAGCAGCCTGGGCGGCAAGGGCGCGGTGGACCTCGTCGTGCGCGGCCGCGTGGTGAAGAACCCCGCGGGCGTCTTCCACTACGCGGATGAGACGTGGCTGTGCCCGGAGCTGTACGCCACGCTGTCCGACGCGCAGGTGCGCGAGGGCTCCATGGAGGCGTGGAAGATGGTCGCGTCGCTGGATGCGTCCCTCTTCAAGCGCTACGTGCGCACGCCGCCGAAGCTGGAGAAGCTGGTGAAGGACGCGCGCGGCCTGAAGGAAGGCATCTGCGCGAAGGACCCGTACGAGCACCAGGGCCTGCGCCGCGTGCTCAACTTCGGCCACACCTTCGGTCACGTGCTGGAGAGCCTTTCCCGCTTCAAGCTGTCGCACGGCGACGCGGTGGGCCTGGGCATCCTCTGGGCCCTGGACGTGGGCCGGCACCTGGGCATCACCCCGGAGCCCGTGGCGCACGAGGTGGAGCGCGCGCTGGCCCGAGGCCCGGGCGTGCTCGGCCGCGACCGCGCCGCGGAGATTGCCCGGCGCGCGCCGCTGAAGGACGTGGTCGCGCTCCTGGACGCAGACAAGAAGGCCGGTGCCAACGGCGAGCTGCGCATGGTGCTGCTCACCGCCGTGGGCGCCTCCGAAGTCGTGGATGTGCTGCCGAAGACGTGGCGGGCCCTGTGGCCCGCCTGGACCCGTGGAGCCCGCCCTTGAGCCACGCCTCGCCGAGCTGTCTCACCGTCGACCCGAGCGCCTTGAGCGCCTCACCGCTCACCCCGCCCGTGTCGAAGTCGGACGCCCAGCGAGCCCTGGTGTTGGGACACCTCACCGGCGCCTGGCCGCTGCCGTCGGTGCAGGCGGAATCGGACGAGGACCTTCCCGCCGACGTGCGCGTGCTGCGCCGGGGCGTGGAGGCCCTGCGCCTTCCCGCCGGCCCCGTGCGCGACGTGGACTGCGCGGATGGCGGCGCCCCCTTCCGTATCCTCGTCACGCAGGCCGCGGTGACTCCCGACGTGCGCGTACGCTTCACCGGCACGCCCCGCCTGGGTGAGCGCCCGCACGGCCCGCTCTTCACGTCGTTGAAGCAGGCCCTGGGCCCCACGGGTCTGACGCTCACCGAAGGCACCCCGTGGCCGGTGGAGCTGCACGCGCCCCAGGACACCACGAAGGTCGCGCCGGTGTTCCGCGTGCCGGGTGCGCAGAGCAGCCAGTACGCCTCCAGCCTGCTGCTGGGCTGCGCCGAGCGCTTCCTCCGGGAGAAGCGCGCGTGGAGCGTGGAGATTGAAGGCGCGCTCACCAGCGCTGGCTACATGGACCTCACGGTGGCGTGGCTGCGCCGCTTCGGCTTCACCGTGGAACAGTCCGAAGGACACTATTCCGTCACGGGTTATCAGGCGCCCGAATCCGTCCCATCACTGCCGGGCGACTGGTCTTCATTGGGTTACCTGGTGCTCATCGCCTGGCGCACGGGCGGCACGGTGGAGCGCGCGGAGCCCCAGAGCGCCCACCCGGACCAGGCGATCCTCCGGCTGGCCGCTGAAATGGGTCTGAAGATGCTCCCGTCGGGCGCGCCCAACACCTGGCGCGTCGAGGGTGAAGCCACGGGCGAGCTGCGCGCGACCGGCAAGGAGTGCCCGGACCTGCTGCCCACGCTGGCGGCGCTCGCGTGCGTGCTGCCCCGGCCCACCACGCTCAGCGACGTGGGCATCCTGCGGGTCAAGGAGAGCGACCGGCTGGAGGGCATCCGCACGTTGGTGGCGGCCTACGGCGGCACCACGGAACTGTCGGCCGGAGCCGACAGTGAGACGCTGCGAATCCTCCCGCCCAAGGTGAAGCCCACGCGCTTCGCCATGGACAGCCGGGGTGACCACCGCCTGGCGATGTCAGCGGCCACCCTGTGTGTGCTGTCCGGGGTGCCTCTGGATCTGACGGGGCCGGAGTGCGTGGAGAAGAGCTTCCCCGGATTCTGGCGGCAGCTCGCGCGGGTCGGCGTCCGCTATTCCTGAGCGGGCGCGCGGACCGGAAACTTCGCCTCTAAGACTTATCGATCTTTTTTGTTGAAAGCGTCCGCCGCCCTGTGAAATCTCCGCCCATGCCCAAGGACACGCTGACCGTCACCGACAATCGGACCGGGAAGACGTACGAGATCCCGATCGAGAACGGCTGTATCCGCACCCCCGACCTGCGCCAGATCAAGACCGGCAGCGATGACTTCGGTCTGATGGGTTACGACCCCGCGTTCCTGAACACGGCGAACTGTAAGAGCGCCATCACCTTCATCGACGGCGACAAGGGCATCCTCGAGTACCGCGGGTACCCCATCGAGCAGCTCGCGGAGAAGTCCTCCTTCCTGGAGGTGGCCTACCTGCTGCTGAAGGGCGAGCTGCCCACGCAGAAGGAGCTGGAGAACTTCACGTTCAACGTGACCCACCACACGCTGGTGCACGAGAACATCAAGTCCTTCATCGACGGGTTCCGCTACGACGCGCACCCCATGGCCATGCTGGGCTCCACGGTGGCGGCGCTGTCCGCGTTCTACCCGGACGCGAAGAACATCAAGGACGCGCGCAGCCGTGAGATCCAGATCACGCGCCTCATCGCGAAGATGCCCACCCTGGCCGCGTTCTCGTACCGCCACGCCATGGGCCTGCCGTTCGTCTACCCGGACAACGACCTGTCCTACGTCGCCAACTTCCTGGCGATGATCAAGCGCATTGGCACGAGCGCCTTCAAGGTGCACCCCACGCTGGAGAAGGCGCTGGACGTGCTCTTCATCCTGCACGCGGACCACGAGCAGAACTGCTCCACCACGTCCGTGCGCACGGTGGGCTCCTCGCAGGTGGACCCCTACTCCGCGGTCGCCGCGGGCGTGGGCGCGCTCTACGGCCCGCTGCACGGCGGCGCCAACGAGGCGGTGCTCCGCATGCTCCGCGAGATTGGCAGCAAGTCCAACATCCCGGAGTTCATCAAGCAGGTGAAGGGCGGCGAGGGCGAGAAGAAGCTGATGGGCTTCGGCCACCGCGTCTACAAGTCCTACGACCCGCGCGCGAAGGTCATCAAGCGCGTGGCGGACGAGGTCTTCGACGTGACGGGCAAGAACCCGCTGCTGGAGATCGCGCTCGAACTGGAGCGCATCGCGCTCGAGGACGAGTACTTCGTGAAGCGCAAGCTGTACCCGAACGTCGACTTCTACTCGGGCCTCATCTACGAGGCGATGGGCTTCCAGGCGGAGATGTTCCCCGTCCTGTTCGCCATCCCCCGCACGGTGGGCTGGTGCGCGCAGTGGGAGGAGATGGTGACGGACAACGAGCAGAAGATCGCCCGTCCCCGTCAGGTCTTCACCGGCGCCGCGCGCCGCGACTACGTGGCCCAGGACAAGCGCACCCCCGGCGGCAAGTAGTCACCGCGGGCGGTAGCAGCCACTGAAGCACGAAGGGGCGCGGGACTCGAAGCTTGAGTCCCCCGCCCCTTTCGCTTTGCCTAGCCGTGGGCGACGCCAGGCGCGCCTGGCTCGTTGTAGAGCGCTTCGATGGCGTCCGCGTACTTCTGCTCCACCACCTTGCGGCGCATCTTCATGCTGGGCGTGAGCTCGCCACCGTCGATGGAGAACTCCCCCGGCAGCACGCGGAAGCGCTTGATGGTCTCGAAGCGCGACAGCTTCGGGTTCACGTCCCGCTCGAAGGCCTCGTACAGGTGCTGCTGGAGGCGCGCGTCCTTCACCAGCGTGGCCACGTCCTCCGGCCAGCCCTTCTCCCGCGCCAGCTTCCGCACCCGGTCCGGATCCAGCGTCACCAGCGCCACCAGGTAGTTGCGCCGGTCCCCCACCACCAGCGCGTGCCCCACGGGGGACACGCCCTTGAGCAGCTCTTCGATATTGGCGGGCGACGTCTTCTTGCCGCCGGAGGTGACGATGATCTCCTTCTTGCGCCCGGTGATGCGCAGGAAGCCCTCGGAATCCAGCTGCCCCACGTCGCCCGTGTGCAGCCACCCGTCCGCCAGCAGCTCCTGCGTGGCCTCCGGGTTGCGGTGGTAGCCCAGGCACACGTTGCCGCCCTGGACGAGGATCTCCCCGTCCTGTGCGATGCGCACCTCCACGCCCAGCATGGGGCGGCCCACCGTGCCCATCCGGGCGCACTCGGCGGTGCTCACCGTGGCGGGGCCGGACACCTCCGTCATGCCCCACACTTCCAAGAGGACGACGTCGATGGAGGCGAAGAAGTCCAGCACGTCCCGGCCAATGGGCGCCGCGGAGGTGGAGAACAGCTTCGCCTTCTCCAGGCCGATGCGCGTCTTCAACGGCTCGAACACCAGCCGCTTGGCCAGCGCGAACTTGGCCTCCATGAACGACGGGACGCGCTCCTGGCTCAGGACGCGCGTGTTGCGCTCCAGCGCCGTGGCGCGGGCCCACTCCACCAGCCGGCGCTTCAGGGGTGGCTGCGCGGCCAGGCCCTCCTCCGCCTTCGTCTTGAACTTCTCCCAGACGCGCGGCACCGCGAAGAAGACGGTGGGGCGCACCTCCGTGAGGTTCTTGCCCAGGGCGTCCAGCGAGTCCGCGAAGTACACCTGCGTGCCCATGAGCAGCGGGCTGTGCAGGGAGACGATCTGCTCCGCGATGTGGGACAGCGGCAGGTACGACACCAGCCGCTCGTCCTCCATGTCATGGAAGCCCATGGTGTCGCCCAGCTGCTTCGACGTCCAGGCGAGGTTGCGGTGGCTGAGCGCCACGCCCTTGGGCTGGCCGGTGGTACCGGACGTGTAGATGAGCGTGGCCAACGCGTCCGGGTGGAGCGCGTGGACGCCGTCCCAGTAGGGGGCTTCATCCGCCTTCGCGCCAGAGGCCAGCACGTCCGCGTAGCGCAGCACGCCTTCGGGCAGCGGCGTGGGCGCGTCCATCACGATGAGGTGCTGGAGCGCGGGCAGCCGCTTCTGGACCTCCAGGCCGGTGGCCAGGTGCTTCGCGTTCTCCACCAGGAGGAAGCGCGCCTCGCAGTGGCCCAGGATGTAGACGAGCTGGTCCACACTGCTGGTGGTGTAGAGCCCCACCGGGATGCCGCCCAGGGACATGGCCCCCAGGTCCGCGACGTGCCACGCCTCGCGGTTGAAGCTCAGGATGCCCAGCGGGTCGCCTTCCTGAAACCCCAGCGCGTGCAGCCCCAGGGCGAAGCGCTTGACGCGCTGGGCATAGTCGAACCACGAGGTGGGGACATAGGCGCCTCCATGGCGAGACCAGAGCGCCGGGCGGTGTTCCAGCCGCGCGGCCTGGTCATGGAGCGCATGCAGCATCGTCTTGGGCAGGTCCATCTGGCGAAACGTAGTGGAAGCTCCCCGCCCGTTCCACGTCCCCGCGTCTCAGGCGTTGACAGCATGTTCACCAGCTTTGTATGCCGCGCCCGACCATGAGCATCGACTTCACCTGTCAGAAGTGCGAGGCCAGCTTCGAGTTGGAAGCCCAGGACCTCATCGAGGGGACGGAGAAGATTGTCTGCCCCCACTGCGACGCGAAGGCGCCCGCCAACCTCTCCGAGGACTTCGTCGCCGCGCTCACGGAGATGCGCGCGCAGATCGCCATCCTGAGCAAGAAGTTCGCGGTGACGATGACGCTCGAAGCCGAGGAGCTCGAGGACGAACTCGACGACGAGGACGAAGACGAGGAAGAGTCCGACGACGACGAGGATGACGACGAGGACGAGGACGAGGACGACGAAGAGTCCGAGGACGACGAGGACTACGACGACGAAGAGCCCGAGGACGGCGACCGCTAGTCGCCTGGCGCCCCTTGTTCCCGGCTGCCCGCCCGCCCTCCAACCGGGTGGGCCAGGGCCCGGGGGCTGCTCGCGACGGCGTGGGGGCGGTGCCCTCCCGGTGAAGGGGGAGGTGCGTAGCTTAGGGATGTGAAAACGTCCAACCGCGCCAACTTCTTCGTCGCTCCGTTCACGGCTGTGGTGCTGGCGCTGGGGGGAGCGTTGTTCCTCCCCGCGTTCGGGATCCCCGGCGCCAACGCCGCCGCAGACTCAGCGGCGGCAGGCAAAGAGAGGCCCTGCATCACGGAGAAGGGCAGCGACCCCAAGGCCTGCTCGGAGCTGGTGGAGCTGGAAGTGAAGGACGTGGTGCCCTTGATGGAGGCGCAGACGCACGCCGTCGTGCTGACCACCAAGGACGGGGAGACGGTGCTGCCCCTCTTCGTGGACGAGGGCGCGGCGGTCTCCATCGCCTTCCGCCTCGCGGAGCGTCCGCCCCCGCAGCCCTTGTCGCAGGACCTGCTGGACGACGTGGTGAACAAGCTGGGCGGCAAGGTGACCGAGGTCCGCATCGACGACCTGCGCGACAACGTCTACTCCGGCCGCGTCTTCCTCCAGCAGGGCAAGAAGGAGCTGGCGCTGGACGCGCGCCCTTCGGACTCCATCGCCATGGCCATGCACAGCCAGGCCCGCATCCGCGTGACGCGCAAGGTGCTGACCATGGCGGGCATCACCCGCTCGGAGATTGAAGCCCTCCAGAAGCAGCAGGACCTGGGCGTGGGCGGCAGCGGCGGCCTGGGTGAAGAGGACATGGGTCCCCTGCCCCCGCCGCCTCCCATGGGCCCCAGCGCCGGCAACCCGAAGCCTCACTCGGAGGACATCGGCATGGACCACTCCACGCGCCCGCTGATGGAGCCCATGGGCAAGGGCCAGGAGATCGACCTGTAGGCGTCCGCGAAAAGGCCTGCCTGGAACCTGGAACGAAAAAAGCCCGGCCCCCCCTCCCAGGGTAGCCGGGCTTTCTTCGTCTCAAGCGTCTGAGAGCCACGAATGGCGTACGCCGGCCTGCGGTAACTTTCCGTCCAGCGCGTGAAGCGAAGAGTTAGTCCTTCGGGCGCAAGCCTGTCAAGACGCCCACCCCGTGGCGCTAGGATGGGCCGCCTTATGCGCAAGGCGAAGATCATCTGCACGCTGGGTCCGGCTTCGGACTCCAAGGAAGTCATCGAGGGGCTGGTGAAGGCGGGCATGAACGTGGCCCGGCTCAACTTCTCCCACGGAACGCACGACGAGCACCGCCAGCGCGTCCAGCGCATCCGCGCGGTGTCGAAGAAGCTGGGCGTGCCGGTGGCCATCCTCCAGGACGTGCAGGGCCCCAAGGTGCGCCTGGGGCGCTTCGAGGGCGGCCAGCTGATGGTGACGGCCGGCGACACGGTGACGGTGACGACGCGCGCGGTGCTGGGCCAGGGGAAAGTCATCCCCACCCCGGTGCGCACGCTGCCCCGGGACGTGGAGAAGGGCCACGAGGTGCTCCTGGACGACGGCCGGGTGCGCCTGCGCGTGCTGAAGGTGAGCGGCCAGGATGTGTCCTGCCGCGTGGAGGTGGGCGGGCTGCTCAAGGACCACAAGGGGCTCAACCTGCCCGGTACCGCCATGTCGGTGCCCACGCTGACGGAGAAGGACAAGGTGGACCTGGCGTTCGGCCAGGAGGTGGGCGTGGACTACGTGGCGCTGTCCTTCGTGCGCTCCGCCCAGGACGTGCGCCAGGCGCGGACGCTGGTGGCGAAGGGCAAGACGCCCATCATCTCCAAGATTGAAAAGCCCCAGGCGGTGGAGAACCTGGAGTCCATCGCCGCGGAGTCGGACGGGGTGATGGTGGCCCGCGGCGACCTGGGCGTGGAGATGCCGCTGGAGCAGCTGCCGGCCATCCAGAAGCGCACCGTGCGGGAGGTCAACCGCATGGGCGGCATCGTCATCGTCGCCACGGAGATGCTGGAGAGCATGGTGCTCAACGCCCGGCCCACGCGCGCGGAGGTGTCGGACGTGGCCAACGCCATCCTCGACGGCGCGGACGCGGTGATGCTCTCCGGGGAAACGGCCGCGGGCCGCTACCCCGTGGACGCGGTGGCCACCATGGCGCGCATCGTGGAGGAGACGGAGCGCACCGGCGTCATCACCCTGCCCCACTCCCCCTTCGAGCGCTCCGAGGACCTGGGCACCGGCGTCGCCGCGGCGGCGGTGGCCGCGTCCCGGCAGCTGAACATCGGGACCATCATCGCGTACACGGAGAGCGGCCACTCCGCGCGGCTCATCTCCGAGTTCCGTCCCGGCGCGCGCATCCTCGGCCTGACACCCAACGCGGACACGGTGAACCGGATGGCGCTGTACTGGGGCGTGACGGGCCACCTGGTGAAGCGCGTCAGCACCACGGAGGCCATGCTCAAGCAGGTGCGCCGGCTCTGCCAGGAGCTGCGCTTCTGCGAACCGGGCGCGCCCTTCATCCTGGTGGCCGGCGTGCCGCTCAACGTGCCGGGCAACACCAACATGATGAGCATCCACCGCATCTGAAAGAGCCCGCGGTGGAGGCTTCCGGGCAGCAGGCCTACAGGACCTTCTGCTCGAAGTCGTAGATCTTCTCCACCGACAGCTGGCGGTAGCGCTCCACGTTGAGGGCCCGGCGGGCGCACTCCCACACCAGGTCCTTGGCGGGGCGCTCCGGCTCCTTCTTCTTGCGGCGCTTCACCTCGGCCTTGATGGACTTGAGGGCCAGCGCCGGGTGGTAGCAGAAGGCGGAGGAGAACAGCAGGTGGCCGCCGAAGGGCACCAGGCGCGCCTCCAGCACGTCCCCCGTCTCCAGGCCCGCGATGTGGCGGCGCTCCGTCACGTCGAAGTCCTTGCCGGAGAAGAGCTCGCGCAGGCGCACCATGCCCTTGGCCAGCTTGCGCACCTCGAAGAGGCCGTGGACCGTCTCCGTGAAGCTGCGGAAGGCGTTGGCCTCCTCGGGCGGCGCGGACTGCAGGCGCTGCTCGTACAGCTCCGCGGCCGGCGTCTTGCCCGTGAGCGGCGAGACGCGGTCGTAGAGGTAGTAGTCCAGGAACGACGCCATCCGCAGCTCGAAGAGCTTGTCGTCCTCGAAGACTTCTCCGGTGAGACGGAAGTACTCCGCCTTGGCCTCCAGGAGGTCCGGCTTGCGCGCCTCCGAGCTGCCGAAGGCGATGAGCTGGTCCAGGTAGGGCTGGTACGACATCGGGGTCAGCGCGGTGTCCATGGCCGGTGCGTGCCTCTTCCTACGAACCCGCCATCAGCGTCGCGAAGCGGCTGAACAGGTAGCGCGCGTCGTGAGGGCCGGGCGAAGCCTCGGGGTGGTACTGCACGCTGAAGGCCCGCGCGTCCGGAACGGCCAGGCCCTCCACCGTGCCGTCATTCAGGTTGATGTGCGTGACGACGGCCTTGCCCTTGAGGCTGGCGTCGTCCACCGCGAAGCCGTGGTTCTGCGCGGTGATCTCCACCTTGCCCGTCGTGAGGTCCTTCACGGGCTGGTTGCCGCCGCGGTGGCCGAACTTCATCTTGTACGTCCGGCCGCCCAGGGCCAGCGCCATGATCTGGTGCCCCAGGCAGATGCCGAACACCGGCACCTTGCCCAGCAGCGCCGCCACCGTGCGGTCCGCGCCCTTCACCGCGGCCGGGTCGCCCGGGCCGTTGGCCAGGAAGACGCCGTGCGGCTTCTTCGCCAGCACCTGCTCCGCCGTGAAGTGGGAGGGCACCACCGTCACGCGGCAGCCCACGTCCACCAGGTACTGGAGCATGGAGCGCTTGAGGCCGTAGTCGTACGCGACGACGTCGAACTTCAGCTCCGGCTCCGGGCGCTTGTCACCGGTGGCCAGGAACACGTCCGGCGACGGCGTGGTGAAGAGGTAGGGCTCCTTGCAGGACACGCCCGTGGCCAGGTCCAGGCCCTCCATGCCCACTGCGGTGCGCGCGCGCTCGGACAGGGCGGCGGCGGTCACGTTCTCCGTGGAGATGATGCCCGTCTGCGCGCCGTGCGTGCGCAGGTGGCGCACCAGCCGGCGGGTGTCCACGCCTTCAATGCCCACGCGGCCGTGGCGCGCGAGGTACGCGTCCAGCGTCTCCTGCGAGCGCCAGTTGGAGGGCGTCTTCGTCAGCGAGCGCACCACCATGCCCACCGCGTGCGGCAGTCCCGCCTCCTCGTCCGCCGCGTTCGCCCCGATGTTGCCCATCTCCGGGTACGCCATGGTGACGATCTGCCCCACGTACGAGGGATCCGTGAGGATCTCCTGGTAGCCGTACATGGACGTGTTGAAGACCACTTCGCCCACCGTCTCGCCGGAAGCGCCAAAGGCGCGTCCCTCGAACGTGGTGCCATCCGCCAGTGCGAGCACCGCCCGCTTCGTCATCACCGCGACTCCTTGAGCTGACCGTCCTCGAACACACACCGGCCGCCCACCCACGTCTGCGTCACGCGACCCTTCAGCGTGCGCCCGTGGAAGGGCGTGTTGCGACTGCGGGAATAGAACCGGTGGGCATCCACCGTCCACTCCTCCGAAGGGGACACAAGAGTGATGTCCGCCGGGGCACCAGGCGCCAGGTGACCGCCCGGCAGGCTGAATACCCTCGCCGGCCCGTCCGACAGGAGCTCCACCGCCCGGCGCGGGGTGAGCACGCCCTCGTGCACCAGCGCCAGCGTGAGCCCCAGGGCCGTCTCCAGCCCGACGATGCCGTTGATGCCCTTCTCGAACTCCACCAGCTTGTCGGACACTCCGTGCGGCGCGTGGTCCGTGGCGATGGCGTCCACCGTGCCGTCCACCAGCGCCTCGCGCAGCGCCTTCACGTCCACGTCACTGCGCAGGGGCGGCGCCATCTTCGCGTGGGTGTCGTAGTCCCCCACCGCCCGGTCATCCAGGGTGAAGTGGTGCGGCGCCACCTCGCAGGTGACGCGCAGGCCGCGCGCCTTGGCCTCGCGGATGAGCCGCACGCTGCCCTCACAGGACACGTGCGCCACGTGCAGCCGCCCCTTCGTCTCCTCCAGGAGCACCAGGTCGCGCGCCACCATGGCCACCTCCGCGGAGGACGGAATGCCGCGCAGGCCCAGCCGCGTGGACGTGGCGCCCTCGTGCATGGCGCCGCCGGCGGACAGGGTGAGGTCCTCCTCGTGCACCATCACTGGCACGTCGAACTGGGTGGCGTACTGGAGCACCCGGCGCATCAGGCTCGCGTTCATCACCGGGCGGCCGTCGTCGGTGAGGGCCACGCAGCCGGCGCCAATCAGCTCGCCTGCTTCCGACAGCTCCTCGCCCTTGAGCCCCTTGGTGATGGCGCCGGCCGGGTACACGTGGCACAGGTCCGCGTCCCGAGCGCGCGACAGCACCAGCTCCGTGACGAGCGCGCTGTCGTTCACCACCTTGGTGTTGGGCATGGCCACCACGCCGGTGAAGCCGCCCGCCACCGCCGCGCGGCAGCCGGTGAGGACCGTCTCCTTGCCCTCTTCTCCCGGCTCGCGCAGGTGCACGTGCAGGTCGATGAAGCCCGGCACCAGCCACTTGTCGGTGGCGTCCACCACCCGCGCGTCCTTGGGCGCGGGCAGCGGGCCTTGCGACACCTGGGCCACCCGGCCGTCCGTCACGAGGACGTCACGAACGCCGTCCACGCCATTGCGCGGGTCGATGACGCGCGCCCGCTGGAAGAGCACCGTGGTCATGATGCGCACGCCTCCAGGACGGCCCGGCGCACCGCGACGCCGTTGGCCACCTGCTCCAGGATGACGCTGCGAGGCCCGTCCGCCACCACCGGCGACAACTCCACGCCGCGGTTGATGGGGCCCGGGTGCAGCACGAGGGCTTCCGGCCTCATCCGCTCCGCGCGGGCGGGCGTGATACCGAACAGCCGCGAGTACTCCCGCTGGGACGGCAGGAAGGCTTCCGACATGCGCTCCGTCTGCAGCCTCAGGCACATCACCGCGTCCGCCTGGGGCAGCACGGCGTCCAGCTGATGCGTCACCTCTCCGCCCATCTCCTCCAGCCCTGGCGGCAGGAGGGTGGGCGGTCCGCAGAGCACGACCCGGGCCCCCAGCGCCTTCAGGCACAAGAGGTTGGAGCGCGCCACGCGGCTGTGCAGCACGTCGCCAACAATCAGCACCGTACGCCCGTCCAGGCGGCCCCAGCGCTGGCGCAGGGTGAAGGCGTCCAGCAGGGCCTGGGACGGGTGCTCATGCGCGCCGTCGCCCGCGTTGACCACCGCGCACTTCACGTGGCGGGCCACGAGCCCCGGCGCGCCGGAGGAGCGGTGGCGGATGACGATGACCGCCGGCCCCATGGCTTCGATGTTGCGCGCGGTGTCCAGGAGCGTCTCCCCCTTGGACACGGAGGAGCCCGCGTAGCTCCAGTTGAGGACGTCCGCGCCCAGCTTCCGCGCGGCCACCTCGAAGGAGGAGCGCGTCCGGGTGGAGTCCTCGAAGAAGAGGTTCGCCACGACGCGGCCCCGCAGAACGTGCGAGGCATCCGGTCCGCCGGGCAGGTGAGCCTGGGCGCGGTCGAGCAGTGCTTCCAGCTCGTCCCGCCGCCAGCCTGCGATTCCGAGAAGATGTCTCATGGGCCGGGGCCGCCGCGTACCGCGCGCCGCACGTTGCGTCAAGCACGGCGCGTGGCGGCAACCCGTCCAGCGTCCGTCAGCGCACCGGTTCAAAGAAGCGGTCGACCCTCAGGCCCGTGCCGCCGAACAGATTGCCCAGCAGGCCGCCCCAACCGAGCGACAGCCAGACGACCATGGCCTTGCCCTTGATGTGGCCGTACGGCACGTAGGCGACCTCGGCGCCGCCCGGGCCGCCCAGGTTGTAGCGGCTGTCCGCGCTGTTGTCCCGGTTGTCGCCCATCACGAAGACGCTGTTGGCGGGCACCGTGTAGGGGCCCTCGTGCTCGCGGCCCGGCAGGCGCATGGGGTGCTGGAGCGACGAGTGCACCACGCCGCCCAGGTTCTCGCGGTAGAGCACCTCTTCCTGGTCGAACCAGCGGCCCGTCAGGTCGTCCTGGTTGTGCACCACGTAGTCCGGCGTCACCAGCGTGCGCGGCTGCGGCTCGCCGTTGATGCGCACCACCCCGTCGACGATCTCCACCGTGTCGCCGGGGATGCCGATGACGCGCTTGATGAAGTCCTTGGACTCGTCCACCGGGTTGTTGAAGACGATGACGTCCCCGCGCATGGGCTCCCGCACGATGCGGAACGGGACGAAGTTCGTGTACGGGATGCGCACCCCGTAGATGAACTTGTTCACGAAGACCTGATCGCCAATCTGCAGCGTGGGCAGCATGGAGCCGGACGGGATGCGGTACGGCTCGATCAGCACCGTGCGGATGATCACCGCGATGAGCAGCGCCTTGCCGAAGCCGCCCAGGAAGTCCCACACGGACTGCTTGCGGTACGCGCCCAGGTGCTCCTGGGTGAGCTTCTCCAGCGCCTGCGTCTCCGTGCGCAGCAGCTCCGCGTTGGCCGCCACGGACGCGGACTCCACGCGCAGGGCCTGCTCGGTGATGCGCTCCGCCACGGCCGGGGACACCTTCGTCCCCAGGCGCGCGAGGATGCGCTCGTCCTCGGAGATGAGCTCGTGCGCCTCGTGGCGCAGCGTGCGCAGCAGCGATTCCTTCCGGGAGGCGTTGCGCCACACCAGCAGGCCCACGAAGGCCAGCACCATCAGCAGGCCGAAGCCCTTGATCAGCGGCTGGGCCCAGGACGCGGTGCCGGGCGCCATCTCAATCAGCGTGACGTAGGGGATGAACGCCAGGCCCACACCGCACAGCGGAGCCCAGAGGCTGGTGAGCAGCTCGCGCCACATCAGCTGGCGGCGGGCCTTGAGCTGCTCCGGAGTGCGGCGCGCGGCCATGGCCGCTCCCAGCTTCATGGAAGGACTGGCCGTGCTCATAGGGCTTACTGCTCCGTCTTGAGGACCGCGAGGAAGGCTTCCTGCGGAATCTCCACCGTGCCCACCTGCTTCATGCGCTTCTTGCCCTCCTTCTGCTTCTCCAGGAGCTTGCGCTTGCGGCTGATGTCGCCGCCGTAGCACTTGGCAAGGACGTTCTTGCGCATGGCGGAGATCGTCTCGCGGGAGATGATCTTCGCGCCGATGGCGGCCTGGATGGCCACCTCGTACATCTGCTTGGGAATCACTTCCTTGAGCTTCTCGCAGACCTCGCGGCCGCGCAGGTACGCGCGCTCGCGGTGCACGATGACGGAGAGCGCATCCACCGGCTCCCCGTTGATGAGGATGTCCAGCTTCGCGAGGTCCGCTTCCGCGTAGGAGGACAGCTCGTAGTCCAGGCTCGCGTACCCGCGCGACACGCTCTTCAGCCGGTCGAAGAAGTCGAAGACGACTTCCGCCATGGGCATCTCGTACGTCACCTGCACGCGGGTGCCGCTGGAGCCCAGGTACTTCATGTCCTTCTGCACGCCACGCCGGTCCTGGCACAGCTTCAGGATGGCGCCCAGGTGCTCGTTGGGCACGTGGATGTGACAGGTGAGGATGGGCTCCTCGAACTTGGTGATGTTCTGCGTCGGCGGCAGCTTCGCCGGGTTGTCCACCAGGAGCACTTCATCCTTGGTGGTGGTGATGCGGTACACCACCGACGGGGCCGTCGTGATCAGGTTGAGGTTGTACTCGCGCTCCAGGCGCTCCTGGACGATCTCCATGTGGAGCAGGCCCAGGTAGCCGCAGCGGAAGCCGAACCCCAGCGCCGTGGACGACTCCGGCTCGTAGGTGAAGGCGGAGTCATTGAGCGTGAGCTTCGCCAGCGCGTCGCGCAGGTTCTCGTAGTCGGACGAGTCCACCGGGAAGATGCCGGAGAACACCATCGGCTTGACTTCCTTGAAGCCCGGGAAGGGCTGCTCGGTGGGCCGCGCCTCCTCCGTCACGGTGTCGCCGACCTTCGCGTCCTGCAGCTCCTTCACGTTGGCGACGAGGACACCCACCTCGCCCGCCATGAGCTGCGTCACCGGGCGCGAGAACGGGCTGAACACGCCCAGCTCCTGCACCTCGAAGACCTTGTTGTTGCTGAACATCTTGATCTTCTGCTTCAGCTTCAGCGTGCCTTCCAGCACGCGCACCAGCGTCACCACGCCCCGGTAGTTGTCGTACCAGGAGTCGAAGATGAGCGCCTTGAGCGGCGCGGACGGCGAACCCGACGGCGGCGGCACGCGCTTGACCACCGACTCCAGGATGTCGTGGATGCCGATGCCCTCCTTCGCGGAGGCCGGCACCGCGACGGACGCGTCGATGCCGATGACGTCTTCAATCTCCCCGCGCGTGCGCTCCACGTCCGCGGAGGGCAGGTCGATCTTGTTGATGACCGGGATGATCTCCAGCTCGTGTTCCAACGCCATGTAGACGTTGGCGAGCGTCTGCGCCTCCACGCCCTGCGTCGCGTCCACGACGAGCAGCGCGCCCTCGCACGCGGCGAGGCTGCGGCTCACCTCGTAGGCGAAGTCCACGTGTCCCGGCGTGTCGATGAGGTTGAGGACGTAGTTCTGGCCGTCCTTGGCGGTGTACGTCATCCGCACGGACTGGGCCTTGATGGTGATGCCCCGCTCTCGCTCGATGTCCATGTTGTCGAGGAACTGGGCCTGCGCCTCACGCTTGGTCAGCGTGCCTGTCTTCTCCAGGAGGCGGTCGGCCAGCGTCGACTTTCCATGGTCGATGTGGGCGATGATGCAGAAGTTGCGGATGTGCGCGTTTTCAGCCGGCATGGTCAGGGCGCTCGTCGGTCGCGAAGCGGGCGTAGGTAACACCGAACCGCCTGAAAATCCACGACCGGCGCACACCTGCCCGCCGGGCACTCCACCCGCCTGACGCCCCGCATTCCCCCCGGCATCCAGGCCGGGGGGACTTGAGCGGCGCGACGACGGCCCGGACTCAGCCCCGGACGCGGACGGGACCCGCGGCCTGGTCACGGAAGAACTGGAGCGTGTGGCGCAGGCCCTCCGCCAGCTGCACGGACGGCTCCCAGCCCAGCACCTTCTTCGCGTGCGCCGCGTCGATGCAGGAGCGCAGCTGCTCGCCCGGCTTGCCCGGCGCGTGCGCGGCCTTCAGCGAGCTGCCGCCGGCCTCCGCGATGAGCTCGTAGAGCCGGTTGATGTCCGTCTCCACGCCGGTGCCGATGTTCGCGGCGCCCACGTAGTCGCTCTGGAAGGCCAGGTAGTTGGCGCGGGCCACGTCCGGACCGAAGACGAAGTCACGCGTCTGCTTGCCCTCGCCGTAGATGGTGCAGCCCTGCCCCGCGATGACGCGCTGGCTGAAGATGGCCACCACGCCGGCCTCGCCGTGCGGGTTCTGCCGGGGGCCGTACACGTTGGCGTACCGCAGGGCGACGTACGGCAGGCCGTACTGCGCGCGGTAGTAGCCCAGGTACAGCTCGCCCGCCGCCTTGGAGACGCCGTAGGGCGACACCGGCCGCTGGGGGTGGTCTTCCCGGGCGGGGAAGTAGTCCTGCTCGCCGTAGATGGCGCCGCCGGTGGAGCTGAAGATGACCTTCTTCACGCCGGACTGGCGCGCGGCCTCCAGCAGGTTCGTCATGCCACGGATGTTCACGTCCGCGTCGAAGCCGGGGTCCTCCACGCTGCGGCGCACGTCCATCTGGGCGGCCAGGTGACAGAGCACCTGGGGCTTCTCCGTGCGGATGAGCTCCGCGGCTTCCGGGCTCCGGATGTCGTGCACGGCCAGCCGTACGCGCGGATCCAGGTTCTCCTTCTTGCCGCTCGACAGGTTGTCCAGCGCGATGACCTCGTGGCCATTGCGCAGGAACTCATCGCACACGTGCGAGCCGATGAAGCCCGCGCCGCCCGTTACCAGGACTTTCACGCCGTTCTCCCCAGGCCCGGCCGCCACGAGGGACGGGCCGACTACCTCGCGTTCACTCGCGCGCGGCCAACCTAAGTCCCAGAGGGGCGAGCGGCAACCTCACGAAAGTAGGCGATGGTGTCCCGCAGACCCTCTTCCAGCTTCACCTTGGGCTCCCACCCCAGCAGCGTGCGCGCGCGGGTGATGTCCGGCTGACGCTGCTTCGGATCATCCTTGGGCAGCGGGTGGTAGACGATCTGCCTACCCCCACCCGCCGCTTCGCGCACGGCCTCCGCGAACTGCTTGATGGTCATCTCGCGCGGGTTGCCGATGTTCACCGGGCCCCGGACGTCCGACAGCACCAGCCGCACCAGGCCGTCCACCAGGTCCTTCACGTAGCAGAACGAGCGCGTCTGGCTGCCGTCCCCGAAGACGCTGAAGTCCTCGCCCTTGAGCGCCTGGCCCACGAAGGCGGGCACCACGCGGCCGTCGTTGAGGCGCATGCGCGGGCCGTAGGTGTTGAAGATGCGCACGATGCGGACGTTCACCCCGCGGCTGCGCTCGTACGCGGCGCTGATGGCCTCCGAGTAGCGCTTGGCCTCGTCGTACACCGAGCGAGGGCCAATGGGATTCACGTTGCCCCAGTAATCCTCCTTCTGGGGGTGCACCAGCGGGTCGCCGTACACTTCCGACGTGGAGGCCATGAGGAACACGGCCTTCTTCTTCTCCGCCAGCTTCAGCGCGTTCTCCGTGCCGATGGAGCCCACGCGCAGCGTTTCGATGGGGAGGTTCGCGTAGTCAATGGGCGACGCGGGCGAGGCCAGGTTGAGGACGAAGTCCACCGGCCCGTCCACTTCCAGGCCCTCCGTGATGTCCTGGTTCACGAACTGGAAGCCCGCGCGCGGCTTGAGCGTGCGGACGTTCGCCTCATTGCCCGTGATGAGGTTGTCCACCGCGAGGACGGACTCCGCGCCGTCGTCCAGCAGCCGCTCACACAGATGCGAGCCCACGAATCCGGCCCCACCCAACACCACCGCCCGCTTGCCACGCATGCTCGTCACGTCACGCCTCGTTCGTCAGGAGAGTTCGTCGAAGGTTGCCTGGCCCGGCAGCTGCGCCTTGTACTTCTCCAGCACCAGGTCGATGCCCTGCCGGATGTACTCGGCCACGGGCACCTTCGACTTCTGGTTCAGCGCCTTGAGCAGTTCGTTCTGCTCCGGAGTGATGTAGATGGTGGTGCTGACTTTCTTTCGGGCCATGGCGATACGTGAAAATATATGGAATGACGTGGCCTGCGAAAGCACGGAAGTGAAGCGGCGCGAACATGGCGCCCCACCTGCTCGGGAGGCATCTTGGCTTCTAGCAACCGCTTGATTTTCCTGGGCTTCCTGGCAGTGGGTGCGCTCGCGGGCTGCGCCTCCCAGAAGGCCGCGGAGACTCCTGACGCAGTGCGTAAGCGCCCGGAGGCGGAGGGCGTCCGGGGGAAACAGGACCCGGGGGAGACCGTCACGGAGCTGGACGCCAACGGCGACGGCCGCACGGACGTCTGGGAGTACCGGCTCAAGGACGTGCTGGTGCGCAAGGAGCTGGACCTGAACTGGGACGGCCGCGTGGACGTCACCCAGTACCTGGATCCGCAGGGCGCGAAGGTCCGTGAGGTGATGGACCTGGACTACGACGGCAAGGTGGACGCCACGTACCACTACGCCGAGGGCAAGCGCACGAAGGGCGAGCGCGACCTGGACGGCGATGGACGGTCGGACTCGTGGCTGTACTACGAGAACGACACGCTCGTGCGGAAGGAGCGCGACGCGAACCACGACGGCCGGGTGGACTACTGGGAGTACTGGGAGAACGGCCAGGTGGATCGCATTGGCGAGGACCTGGACGGCGACGGCACCGTGGACCAGTGGACCCGCAATCCGAACGCGGCGGCGAAGTCCAAGGAGTGACGTCGGAGGCCCGGCCGGCGCACCGTGAAGGCGCGCCAGCGGGCTTCACAGCGGGGACTACGGGGCGCTGGTGCCCGTGCGCCCGTAGGAGTCCTCCAGGCGCACCACGTCATTCAGCTCGGGGGTGCTGACCTCGAGGATGTCGCAGTCGGTGATGGCGACCATGCGGTGCTTGGTCAGCGGCTTGATGTGGTAGCTCTCACCGGGGTTCATCTCCTTCTCGATGAGGCCCTGGCCCTCGTCCACGACGAAGAGGAGCTTGCCGCTCTGGACGTGGATGGTCTCGTCCTTCACGTTGTGGAACTGGAGGCTCAGCTTGTGGCCGGCTTTCACGTGCAGGAGCTTGCCCACGTAGCGCTCCGTGTGGGCCCAGATGAGCTCGTGGCCCCAGGGCTTCTCCACCCGCTTCGTCGTCGTCATTTGCTTCGTCTCTTCCTTGCCCAGCAGCGCTAGTTCGTGCCGGCCACGTACGCGTCGAGCTGGGTCTCGCGCTTGAAGTCCGTCAGGTACCGACCCGCGGCTTCCTTGCTGGCGAAGCTGCCCATCCGGACGCGGTACCAGGTGCCCTTTCCAGGCACCTCCGCCGTCAGGATATAGGGGGCATAGCCCTTGTCGCGCAACCGCGCGGCGAAACGGTCGGCGTCCTGGCGGCTCTGGAAGGCGGAGAGCTGGAGCGTGAACGCCCCACCCTTCACGGCCTCGGACGGACGCGGCGGCTCCGCGGGGAGCGCCTGGGCCCGAGCGATGGCCTCCTTCATGCCTCCGTCACGCGCGGCGGTGCGGGTGGCGACCGGCGTCTCCTCCACCTTTCCCTTCACCGGCTCCACCACCTTGGGCTCCGGCTTCGCGGCGGCGACCTTGGCGGGCTCTTCGACCTTGGGCACCGGCTTCGGCTCCGGCTTCGCGAGCGGCTTGCCGTTGGCGATGGCGTCCTCCTCGGCGGCGTCCATCGCGGGCAGCTCGCCCGTGTCGGGGTCCGGCGTGGGGGCCAGGGCGGCGGGCTTCGCCGCGGGCTTGGGCTCCGGCTTCACCTCGGGCTTCGCGGCGGCGGCGACCTTGGGGGCCTCCGGCTTCGCGGCGGGCTTGGGCATCGGAGGCAGGGGCTCGGAGCCCGTCTTGCGGGTGAGCTCGTCCGGGAAGGTGAGCGGCGGATCCTGGCGCGCGTCGTTGAGGACCTGCGCGTTGGCGTCCAGCGCGGAGAGCAGGTCCGGGGCCTCGGCCGTCTGCGCGTCGCCGGAGAGCTTCTTGCCCACCACCACGCCCAGCACGAACACGGCGCCCATCACGACGATGCCGGCGATCAACAGGCTGACGATCTGCCGGTTGTCCAGCGAGACGTCGAACTTCTCCTTCATCCGATGGGCGTCACGCATGGCGGGGCAGACCTCGATCGCGCGCTCACGGCCCGTGTAACGGCCTGTAGCGACAGCGTGCGCGCAAGCTACGCCCCACCCCCAGGCGGGTCAAATTCGCGGAGGCAGTGGAACACGCGGCGCGCGCGAGGCCGGAAGTCCGGCCCCGGCTGCATCAGTGGATGACGGAGGACGCGTCAGGTCGGCTCAGACGATCCACCCGCCGCCGAGCACGCGATCCCGGTCGTAGACCACCGCGGCCTGCCCCGGCGTGACGGCGCGCGCGGGCTCGTCGAGCTTCACGGACACCAGCCCGTGCTGCGAGATGTGGATCCGTCCCGGTGCGCCCGCGTGGCGGTGACGGATCCGGACCTCCACGGCCTGTTCGGGCGGAGGCGGACCGTCCACCCAGTGCGGCTGGAGCAGGCCGAACTGCGCGCGGCCGGTGCCCTCCGCGGGGCCCACGACGACGCGGTTCGTCTCCGGCTCCAGGCGCTGCACGTAGCGCACTTCGCCGCCGCCCAGGTTGAGGCCCTTGCGCTGCCCCACGGTGAAGCGGTGGATGCCGTTGTGCGTGCCCAGCACCTTGCCCTCCGGATCCACGACCTCGCCGGACGGCTGGGGACCGGCGACCTTCTCCACGAACCCGGCGTAGTCGCCGTCCGGCACGAAGCAGATCTCCATGCTCTCCGGCTTGTGGGTGGTGGGCAGGTTGTGGCGCTCGGCGACGGCGCGCACCTCCGGCTTGGTGAGGTGGCCCACGGGGAAGAGGACGTCCTTCAGCTCCTCCTGGCCCAGGGTGAAGAGGAAGTAGCTCTGGTCCTTGGCGGCGTCCACGGCGCGGCGCAGGTGGAAGCGGCCGTCCACCTCCTCCACCTGGGCGTAGTGGCCCGTGGCGAGCCGGGCGCCCAGGGCGCGCGCGCGCTTGAGGAGGAAGTTGAACTTCACGTCGCGGTTGCAGCTCACGCACGGGATGGGCGTCTTGCCTCCCAGGTACGACTGGACGAACGGGTTGACGACCCGGTCCTGGAAGATCTCCTCGGCGTTGGCCACGTAGAACGGGATGCCCAGCGTCTGGGCCACCGCGCGGGCATCGTCGATGTCGTCCGGACTGCAGCAGCTGCCACACTTCGCGGCGCCCTCGTAGGACCAGACGCGCAGGGTGATGCCGATGACCTCGTGGCCCTGCTCCTTGAGCAGGGCGGCGGCGGCCGAGGAATCCACTCCGCCACTCATCGCAACGACGACTCGCATGGGGCTCCTTCCTACACGCCCCCAGGCCGCGACGCACGGCCGGAGGCGCTCCGGGCCCCCTCCCCTGCCCTCCGGCCGGGAAGAGGCCCCCGTGTCATGAACCGCGCGCCGCCCAGGCCGTGAGCAGGGAGCGGAGCGCGTCCGCGGTGTTCAGCGACGGGTCATCGAGCACGGATTCGACAAGGTACCGGGTCGCCTCGCCCACCTTCGGCGAGGGGCCGATGCCCAGCGTCTTCATGATGTCGCCCCCGGTGAGCGCCAGCTCCTTCGCGGACAAGGGGGGCTTCGCGGCGGCCAGCGCCTCCAGCCTTCCGGCCAACGCCTCCACCGCGGGCAGGCGCTCCGGGGCCCGGACCTGGACGCGGGCCTTCGCCACGGAGAGGAGCGCGGGCAGGTTCACCAGGCCCACCCGGGCGAGCAGCCGGCGCAGCGCGGGGTCCGCGTCGTCCACGCGCGTCTCCAGCTTCGCGTGCTCGACGAGCATGCCGATGAGGTCCGCGGACTTGTTGGGGAACTTCAAACGCAGACACAGCTCACGGGCCTGCGTCGCGGTGTCGATGTCCGCGAGCAGCGTGGCCACGCGCAGGTCCGCGTCCAGCGGCGCGGCCTGCACTGCGGCGCGGGCGAGCCGGGCGGCCTCCTCGTCCGCGTGGGCCACCTCCGGAAGGAAGACCTCCATCAGCCCCGTGTCCGCCAGCAGGTGCAGCCCCATCTCCGCGCGAGGGGACAGGAGCAGCTTGAGCAACTCCTCGCGCACGCGCTCCAGCGCGACCTTGCGGAACACGGCCAGGGTCGCGGGGATGGCGTCGCGGGTGTCGGGGTCCAGCGTGAAGCCCAGCACGGCGGCGAAGCGCACGGCGCGCAGGGGGCGCAGTCCGTCCTCGGAGAAGCGCTCCTGCGCGGAGCCCACGCAACGGATCAACTTCGCGGGCAGGTCCACCTGGCCGCCGAACGGATCCACCAGCTCGCGGTCCAGCGGGTTGTACGCCATGGCGTTGATGGTGAAGTCGCGCCGCGACAGGTCCTTCACGATGTCCCGCTCGAAGGACACGGAGCTGGGGCGCCGGCCATCCAGATAGTCCCCTTCCGAACGGAACGTCGTCACCTCCACGTGGTTGCCGCCGGTGACGACGGTGACGGTGCCGTGCTGGATGCCGGTGGGGATGACCTTGCGGAAGGCGCGCTGGACCTCTTCCGGCAGCGCGCTGGTGGCGACGTCGAAGTCCTTCGGGTGGACCTTGCGGACCATGTCCCGCACGCAGCCGCCCACCAGGTACGTGGGGTGGCCCAGCTCGCGCAGGCGGGTGATGACTTCGAGCACGGGCTTCGGAATGTCGGCGTCGTGGAGGTTGGCGATCATGTCCGCGAGGGTGGGAGGAGACGGGCGCGTACGTTGCCGTCTTCCGGCGGGCCTTGCCACTGCGATGGCCTTCGCGGAGGCCGGCATACGACAAATGACGTATACGTGTGCAAATGAAAGTCTTCAGGAAACTCCACCCCACATGCCCCGACAATCATTTCAACGCATCACCTACCGCGGGCAGGGGCCAACGGGCCGCCGCCCCCAGCGAGGCAAAGCATGTTCAAGGTCACCAGCAACCACACGTTCAAGAACCCCTCCCGCCTGCAGATTGATCAGACGACGCAGGGCAAGACGAGCGACTACAGCCACGCGGTCAGCGGCGTGAACCAGATCCTCGACAAGGGCAATTTCGGCATCTCCGACCGCTCCAAGAACAGCGTCATCGACAACGTCAAGAAGGTGGAGACGGGCGCGCGCAGCGAGGTCAACGCGCACCAGCGCGAGGCGCTGAACTTCGGCCGCGACGCCTTCGTGAGCTTCAGCAAGGGCCAGTTCAAGCAGGGCGCGGTGGAGGCGCTCGGCTCCGGGCTCAACACCGCGGCCTCGGGGTTCAAGTCCACGTACACGCCGACGCCGCACGAGAAGCAGGGCATCGACCCCTGGTGACCCCTGCCTGCTGACGGGCCGGGCTTCACGCACGGCGTCTGACGGGTGCATCTGTTAACGATGCACCCGCCATGTCCGAATCCCGAACCACCGCGGTGCACGTCCACGACGCCTGCGAGGTGTACGTGGGCCGTGCCTTCCGCGCCTGGGCGAAGCCCGGGCCGCTCAACCCCGTGCCGGGCCGCTTCGGCAACCCGTTCAAGCCCGGGGGTGTGAAGACCTGGAAGGCGATGATCCGCACGTACTTCGAACCGTGGCTGGCGAAGCTGCCCGCGGACGAAGCCGAGCGGATCCGCGACGAGGCGCAGCGGCGCATGGCGCCCGGCCCGGACGCGTTCGAGTCCTTCCGCTGGTACCTGGAGCTGCGCACGAAGCACGACCCGGCCTTCCTGCGCGACGTGCGGACGTTGCGCGGCAAGCGGCTGGGCTGCTGGTGCAAGCCGGGCCCGTGCCACGCGGATGTGTTGGCCGCGTGGCTGGACTCAGGGGATTGATCAGTGACGCGCGCTCTCCCGCTCGCGAACCTGCGCGGGCTGGGACGTGAGCGTCGCGTCCACCTGCCTCCGCGTGCCCAGGGCTTCCGACAGCGTCACGCAGGCCTGGGCGATGGCGTTGCGCGCGGCGAGTGAGTCCGCCAGCGGATCCAGCATCACGAAGTCGTGGATCATCCCATCGTACTGGAGGGCCAGCGCGGGGACGCCCGCGTCCACGAGCCTGCGCGCGTAGGCCTGGCCTTCGTCGCGGAGCACGTCGCACTCGCCATTGAGGATCAGCGCCGGGGGCAGGCCTCGCAGCTGCGCGTCGGTCGCGCGCAGGGGGCTGACGGTGGGCTCCGTGCGGACGGTGGAATCCGGTACGTAGTTGTCCCAGAACCACTGCATGCCGCTGCGGGTGAGGAAGTAGCCGTCCGCGTAGCGCGCGTAGGACCCCGTGTCGAAGCGGGCATCCGTGACGGGATAGAACAGCACCTGCTGCAGGATGCGCGGACCGCCGCGTTCCTTCGCCACCAGCGTGAGCGCCGCCGCCAGGGTCCCGCCAGCGCTGTCTCCCACCACGGCGATCCGCTGTCCATCCAGGTCCGCTTCGCCGCCGTTCTTCGCGACCCATTGCAGCGCGGCGTAGGCCTGTTCGATCTGCGTGGGGTACTGCCCTTCCGGAGCAGGCGTGTAGTTGACGAACACGACCGCGCACCGCGCGCCCACGGCCAACTCACGGATCAACCGGTCGTGCGTGTCCTTGTCGCCCAGCACCCAGCCACCGCCGTGGAGGTAGAGCACCACCGGGAGCGTCTCCGACGCGTCCGCGGGCCGCACGATGCGGACGGAGACCTGTCCGTCAGGGCCCACCGGCAGGGAGCGGTCCTCGATGCGGGCCGGCTTCCGCGCGCTCTTTCCTGCTTGCACGCTCCGGAGCACGGCGCGCGCCTCCGCGGGAGGCAGGGTTTCGAGCGCGGGCCCGCCCGCCTTCTTCAGCTGCTCCAGGAAGGCACGGGCGTGGGGATCCAATCCGGAGTCGGAAGGCTGCTTCGTGTCGGTGGGCATGGCGTCTCTCCTCCTGGGCCGAGAATGGCCATGCACGACAGGAGTGGGAGACGCAGGCACACGGTGGGCCTGTCCGATGCGCCGCATCTGTTATTTACAACTATGCAGGTATTTCTAGTTTACCACGGAGAGTGTCATGAGTGAGTCCGCTGTGCTTCGCAGGCCGCGCTTCCGCACTGCCCTGGCGCTGTTGCTGGCCCTCCCCCTGGCGTCCGCATGCAACCCGGAGCCTGAAGCCGACGCTCCGGTCCAGGCCACGTCGAACCTGGCGTCCGTCATCACCAACACGTCCTTCGAGACGAACACCCGCGGTTGGTCCGGCTGGCAGGGAACGCTGACGCGGGAGGCGCGCACCGGAGCGCCGGATGGGCAGTACGTCGGGCGCGTCACGGTCAGCGGGGCGGCGACGATGTACTCGTTGGACGGCGCGCAGAGCGGCATCCCGAACGCGCCGCAAGGGCAACTGGGTCATCCAGACGGAGACCGACCTGAGCGGCACGCCTCCGAGCAACAGCGCCGCCGGCAACGTGCAGATCGACTGGGTCGCGGTCTGGGTGCCGAAGTAGCACGGGCCTGATGCCGCCGGGCATTCCTCTCATGGGGGATGCCCGGGCGCTTCGCGCAATGGGATGGAGCCGCGCGGGCCTGATCCACGGGCCCTTCATCCCCCGACCGCGGAGCCACCATGGCAGTGCATTACGATCCCAGCATCATCACGAAACATGCCCAGGCGCTGTACGACCGGGCCGCCGGCATCATCTTCGCGTGGGGCTTCATGGCCTTCATCGTGGGTGTGGTGGTGACGAAGGCGATGAACGCGCAAGGCCTCTTCGTCCTGATCGGCGGTCTGGTTGCGGCGTTGATCGGCGTCATGTTCGGCCGGGGCCGGGCCTTCGCGCTCCAGCTTCAAGCGCAGGTGGCGTTGTGTCAGGTCGCCACGGAAGCCAATACGCGGAGGGCCGCGGAGGCAGCGCTCGCAGCGGTGCCGCCTGTCACCCCCGAACAGGTGAACCGCGCGAGCTAGCTGCTGCGCTGGCGTCGGAGCTGCTAGGACGGGGCCCATGGGACTCGATGCGAGCTACCAGGCCCTTCCCAGCGGTTCCCCGCTTCTGGAACTGGCGCGGCAAAACATCGGCGTGGGCGAATGGCTGTGCTCCGTCACCCGGTTGCTCCAGGATCCCCGAGAGGAGCGGCTGGCACCGGGCGGCCCGGATCCCGGCGAACTCCAGCTCCTGGGGGCCGTGAAAGAGCTGTTGCGCACCCGCCCGGACCTGGTGATGCAACACGTGGAGCTCGACCGGAGGTGGGATCATCTGCACTTCGTCCTCTCCGACCGCCGCCGGAACGAGCCGGGAGCCGAGGACGACTCCCTGGCCGGAATCGCAATCCATGGCGAGGCGAAGATCGCCCCGCACGTGGTGGCGGGTCAGGGCGTGCCCCTGCGCTACACGCGGCCGGAGGCGGTGGAGCGGATCGCCCGGATGCTGGAGGCCGTGCGGTTCGACGCCCTTCGCGAGCACTTCACCTTCGCAAGCATGAGCGAGGCGGGCGTCTACAAATGCCCGCACGAGGAGTCCATCGACGAGGCCTGGCAGTGGCTCACCGAGCGCTTCGACCGCTTCCGCGCCTTCTACGTCACGGCCGCGAAACACGGAGACGGCGTCCTCGTCTGCGTGGACTGACTCCAGCTCAGGACCGGCTTTTACCGTCTCCTGAGACAAGTCCGGGTATCTTGAGACACCCGATTTGTGTTCATGTTTCATGAAAGGAATCCAGACACCGCGTGCCATGGTCGCGGGCCCATTTCCCGGGAGCCCACATGCGCACCTCGTCTTGGATGTCCTTGGCCGTCGTCCCCCTGCTGTTGTGTCTCGCGTGCAGTCCCGAGAGTGAGCTCCCCGGGGACGACGTCGTGTCCTCCCAGTCGTCCGCGCTCGTCGTGCCCGGTGGTTCGATGCTGTCCGCTCGCTACCAGCACACCGCCACGCTGCTCGCCAACGGCAAGGTGCTGGTCGCGGGCGGAGGGACGCCTTCTGGCTCGTACTCCTCCACGGAGCTGTATGACCCGGCGACGGCCACTTCCGTCAGCGGTCCGTCGATGCTCACCGCGCGCCGCGCTCACACCGCCACGCTGTTGCAGGACGGCACCGTGCTGGTCGTGGGCGGCATCAACTCGAGCGTGCTCTCGTCCGCCGAGCGCTACGACCCCACCACGAACACCTGGAGCGCCGCCGCTCCCCTGCCCCGCATCAGCTATGGCCACACCGCCACGCTGCTCGCGGACGGCCGCGTGCTCGTGGCGGGCGGCGTGAGCATCGTCACCTCGACCTATGTCTACACGCCGTCCACGAACACCTGGGCGGCCACGGGCTCGCTCAACGCCGGGATGATGAGCCAGGCCGCGGTGCGGCTCGCGGACGGCCGCGTGCTCGTGGCGGGTGGAAGCAATGGCACGACGTCCTCCAGCAACCACGCGGAGATCTGGAGCCCCACCACGGGGACCTGGACCACCGTCGCGTCGATGAACACGGGCCGCAATGGCCACACCCTGCAGCTGCTCTCCAGTGGCAAGGTGCTGCTGACGGGCTATGCCACCGCGGCGGAGCTGTATGACCCGGCCGCCAACACCTGGACGAACACTGGCGCCACGGCCGTCCAGCACTTCTCCGCGCCGTCGGTGACTCGGCCGGATGGCACCATCCTGATGGCCGGTGGCTCCTACAACACGATGCAGGTGGAGCTGTTCTCCCCCACGACCAGCACCTGGAGCACGGTGGGAACGCTGACCCAGTCCCGCGTGGACCACCCCAC
The DNA here is from genome assembly GCF_003986945.1 of Corallococcus sp. AB018. Taxonomy (NCBI): domain Bacteria; kingdom Pseudomonadati; phylum Myxococcota; class Myxococcia; order Myxococcales; family Myxococcaceae; genus Corallococcus; species Corallococcus sp. AB018. The sequence continues at coordinate 71,640 of NZ_RAWR01000008.1, forward strand.
GGTCGCGCTGCCGAACGGCCGCGTCCTGTTCCTCGGAGGGACGACCTACAACGCCCAGGGCAACATGCAGGCGGTGGCGAGCATCGAGGTCTTCGACGCCTCCGCCACCTGCACCCCGACGACGTGCGCGGCCCAGGGCAAGACCTGCGGAACCATCTCCGACGGCTGTGGTGGCACCCTCGCCTGCGGCACCTGTGGCGCCGGACAGGTCTGCTCCAGCAACAACGTCTGTACCGCCGCCTGCACCCCGACGACGTGCGCGGCTCAGGGCAAGACCTGCGGAACCATCTCCGACGGCTGTGGTGGCACCCTCGCCTGCGGCGCCTGCGGCGCCGGACAGGCCTGCTCCAGCAGCAACGTCTGTACCGCCGCTGCATGCACCCACAACGTCTGTACGACGGGCTCGTCGCTGAACAAGGACTGCAACTCCTGCACGTTTTCGGTGTGCAACCGCGACCCGTACTGCTGCACCACGGCCTGGGACAGCATCTGCGTCAGCGAGGCCTCCTCCTGGTGTGCCATCGCGCAGCCGGGCTGTGTCGTGAGTCAGTAGCCGTCACCTCCGGGTCGGCCTCCGCCGCATGGAGGCCACCCGGGTTTCCGCTACGCTGCGCCGCGCATGAAGTACACGTTCGTCTTCACCACCGCGGCGGCTCTCCTCACCTTCCTGGCGCAGCGGCTCCAGGGCTTCGGCTGGCTGCTGCTGTGGCCCGCACTGAGCTTCGCGGTCGTGGCGCTCGCCTACGCCGGACCAGGCGCGAAGGCCTTCGGGAAGCAGCCGGATGGACGCATGCGGCCGTGGGCCGTGTTCGCACTCCTGCCCTATCTGCTGCTCACGTGGGGCACCTGGCATCTGGCGCGGCGCTCCTCGCGGGAGCGAGCCTTTGACGAAGTGGTGCCTGGGGTCCTGGTGGGACGCCGATTGCTCCCCGGCGAGTTGCCCTCGGGTGTCACGGCCGTGCTGGACCTGACCTCCGAGTTCATCGAACCGGAAGCCATCCGCGCCGCTGGCCGGTACGTGTCCCTGCCCATCCTGGACGCATCGACGTTGCCCGTGGAGCACGTGGTCCCGGTTCTTCGCGAGCTGGCCGCCCTCCCCGGGTCTCTCTACGTCCATTGCGCGCAGGGACATGGGCGCACCGGGATGATCGCCGCCGCGCTCCTCGTGGCGCGGGGGGATGCTCCGGATGCGAAGGCGGCACTCGCTCGGGTGCGGCAGGCTCGGCCCGGGGTGCGGCTCTCCGCCTTGCAGGAACGTGCGCTCGACGCGTTGTCCGCGGCGCTCCGCTCCGGAAGCGCCTGAACCGCGAGGCCTGGACAGGGCAGGCCCCGCGGATGCTCAGGACTGCTCAGCTCTCCGCGGACGGAGTCTGCTCCACGCCCGGATGGGCGGAGTCGCAGACCGGCGCGGCGTCCTCGGACCGCTGGCTCTGCTCCGAGGAGACGGACGCGGTCTCCTCGGAAGGCGCGGGCGCGAAGCACCAGCCCGACTCCTCACAGGTGGTGCGGTAGGTCCCCTCGAAACAAGGCCCGGCACAACGCTCCAGGCAGATGTCCATGCACTGCGGGGGGTAGGCAAACGCGGCGGCGGGGGCCACGGCGAGGACGGCGGACACGGCCATCAGGGACTTCCTCAGCGCGTTCATCAGCACTCCTGCTGTGAGGGGAATGTGCCCGCGCGAAAGGCAGGCACGCCCGTCAGCAGACGCCACCGCTGCCACCCATAACAGACATCCACGCCCACGACCGTCGGCAACCAAACGCTTACATCCACCAGCGAGGCATGCCTGACGCGAGTCAATCGTGGCAATCCACGATGCCCATGCCCACCCTTCACTTTCAACGTGGGTTTAACAGGCCGTTGCCCCCAGTGCGTCTAGTCCCATCCGGGCCCGGGCCGTATCTCCTTCGTGCGACGAACTTCACGACGGAGAGAACACGATGCAGAAGCGCAGACTCGGAAACAGCAACCTGGAGGTCTCGGCCATCGGGCTCGGCTGCATGGGCATGAGCCATGGCTACGGCCCGCCCGCGGACAAGACGGAGATGATTGCCCTCATCCGGTCGGCCGTGGACCAGGGCGTCACCTTCTTCGACACCGCCGAGGTCTACGGCCCCTGGACAAACGAGGCGCTTGTCGGTGAGGCCCTCGCCCCGGTTCGCGCTCAGGTGGTCATCGCCACGAAGTTCGGCTTCAAGCTGAGCAGCGACGGCAAGCAGGGGGGCCTGGACAGCCGGCCCGAGCACATCAAGCAGGTCGCCGAGGCCTCCCTCAAGCGGCTCAAGACTGACGTGATCGATCTGTTCTACCAGCACCGCGTGGACCCGGACGTGCCCATCGAGGACGTCGCGGGCGCTGTGAAGGAACTCATCCAGGCAGGCAAGGTCCGGCACTTCGGCCTGTCCGAAGCGGGCGCGAAGACGATCCGCCGCGCGCACGCGGTCCAGCCCGTGACAGCCCTCCAGAGCGAATACTCCCTGTGGTGGCGTGAACCGGAGAAGGAGATCCTCCCGACCCTCGAAGAGCTGGGCATCGGGTTCGTTCCGTTCAGCCCGCTGGGCAAGGGCTTCCTGACGGGCAAGCTGCCCGACACCTCCCAGCTCGACAAGAACGACTTCCGCAACATCCTTCCGCGCTTCACGCCGGAGGCACGCACGGCGAACCAGGTCTTCGTCGATCTGCTGGGCAGCGTCGCGGCCCGGAAGAAGGTGACGCCGGCGCAGCTCGCGCTCGCCTGGGTGCTGGCGCGGAAGCCGTGGATGGTCCCCATCCCGGGAACCACGAAGCCGCACCGGCTGGAGGAGAACCTGGGCGCGGCCCGGGTGGAGCTGACGGCGGACGAGGTCCGCGAGCTCACGGAGGCCGCCGCGAAGCTCACGGCGCAGGGAGCCCGCTATCCCGAGGCCCTGGAGAAGCTGACCGGCCGCTGATTCGCTTTCACACGGCCTTGAGCGCCAGCTCGCGCGCCGCCTCGACGAAGAGTCGCAGCGGCGCGGAGCGCTGCGCACGGCTGGGATAGTAGAGGAAGAAGCCGGGCACGGTGGGCGCGTAGGCCTCCAGCACCCGCACGAGCCGTCGCGTGCGGAGCCGCTCCGCCACCAGGGGCTCCATGGCATACGCCAGCCCCAGGCCCTGCTCCGCAAGGTCCAACGTCAGGTGACTGTCATTGCTGACCACGCCCCCTCGCACCGGAACGCGCCAGTTCCTGCGGCCCCGCTCCAGCTCCCATGCGTAGAGCGCCCCGGTGGAGCGCATGCGGAACGTGATGCACTCATGCTTCAGCAGATCCTCCGGGCGCTGGGGCGTGCCGTGGCGCTCGAGGTAGCTGGGGGCGCCCACCACCACGAAGCGGAACTCTCCCGTGAGGCGCACCTGGACCATGTCGCGCTCGATGGCTTCGCTCAGCCGCACACCCGCGTCGTAGCCCTCCGCCACGATGTCCACGAAGCGCTCCTCGATGACGACCTCCACCTCGATGCGCGGGTGACGCGCGCGGAAGGTGGGGACCACCGGGGTGATGATGTAGGGCACCGCCGCCCGCGGCACGGACAGCCGGACCCGGCCCACCGTCTCTCCCGGCCGCGCGGCCACCTCCCCCAGCGCGGCGATCGCCTGCCCCATCGCGGGTCCCGCGGTCTCCACGAGCCGCCGGCCCGCGTCCGTCAGCGCCACGCTGCGAGTCGTGCGGGTGAGCAGCACCACGCGCAGCTGCTCCTCCAGCTGCCGCACCGAATGACTCACAGCCGCCGTGGAGACGCCCAGCTCGCGCGCCGCGCCGCTGAAGCTGCTCAGGCGCGCCACGACGAGGAACACCTGGAGCTGGGTGAAGGGCGCCGTATTCATTCGCGAGGACCGTATCCGAAGCCACTGTTAAGCACGCGTTAATAGCCTATTGGCTCCTCGCGCGTAGTCATGCACGGGGCTGGCGCGTATCTCTCTCCGCACGTGAACGGGGCTCACCGGCCCTATTGCTCCTGGAGAGAAGACTCATGCCTACCGCCCACGCCTATGCCGCAACCTCCGCGAAGTCACCGCTCGGTCCCCTGGCCATCCAGCGCCGGGAGCTCGGCCCTCGCGACGTGCTCATCGAGATCAAGTTCTGCGGCATCTGCCACTCCGACATCCACACCGTCCGCGACGAGTGGGGCGCGGCGACCTACCCCCTGGTCCCCGGCCATGAGATCGCCGGCATCGTCGCCAGCGTCGGCGCCGAGGTGAAGAAGCACGCCGTCGGCGACCGCGTCGGCGTGGGCTGCATGGTGGACTCGTGCGGCGACTGCTCGTCCTGCCGCAAGGGAGAGGAGCAGCACTGCCTCAAGGGCATGGTCGGCACCTACGGCGCCACCGGGCGGGACGGCCAGCTCACGCAGGGCGGCTACTCCACCCACATCGTCGTGACCGAGGACTTCGTCCTCAAGATTCCCGAGGGCATCCCGCTCGACGCCGCCGCGCCGCTTCTGTGCGCGGGCATCACGACGTACTCGCCGCTGCGCCGCTGGGGCGCGGGCCCCGGAAAGAAGGTGGCCATCGTGGGCCTGGGCGGCCTGGGGCACATGGGCGTGAAGCTCGCTCGCGCGATGGGCGCGGAGGTGACCGTCCTGTCGCAGTCGCTGAGCAAGAAGGAAGACGGCCTGCGGCTGGGCGCGCACCACTACTACGCCACCAAGGACCCGGAGACGTTCCAGAAGCTCGCGGGCACGTTCGACCTCATCGTGAACACGGTGAGCGCGAAGATCGACGTGGACGCCTACCTGTCCCTGCTGGCCCTGGACGGCGCCCTGGTCAGCGTGGGCGCGCCTCCGGAGCCGCTCTCCCTCAACGCGTTCTCGCTCTTCATGCCCCGCCGCGTGTTCACCGGGTCGCTCATCGGCGGCATCCCCCAGACGCAGGAGATGTTGGACTTCTGCGCCCAGCACCACATCGGCGCGGACATCGAGGTCATCCCCGCCAGCAAGATCAACGACGCCTACGAGCGCGTGCTCGCCTCCGACGTCCGGTACCGGTTCGTCATCGACACGTCGACGCTGAAGTAGCTCAGGACTTCACGACGCCGTCGAAGACGCCGTAGCCGCCGGGGATGAAGAAGTCCTTCCCCGGCTCCAGGCCGAAGGCGTTCATCACCGTCGCCGCGATGTCCTGCGAGCGCGGCGCACGGGAGCCGCGGCTCCCGTCCTCCTCCACCAGCGCCACCGGCGCCCCCATGGGCGAGCCGTTCATCGACTCGTCGTACCCGCCGAGCATCTGGTTGCCCTGGATGCCTCCGCCGACGAGCAGCGCGCAGGTCGCCGGATGGTGATCGCTCCCCTGCTTCGGGAACGTCCGCCCGAAGTCGCTGTAGACATACACGAGCGTCTCATCCAGCAGCGACCGGGACGGGTCGGACCTGCTGGGGGTGAGGCTCATCTCGATGCACAGCCGACCCACCATCTCCAGCGCGATGCGCAGGTGGTTGGTGTGCATCTGCACGCCGTTCGCACTGTGGGTGTCGAAGGAGTTGTTGCTGAAGCTCGTGGCCCGCAGGTTCACCGACGTGACCAGGTCGGACTTCAGCAGCCGCAAGGCGAAGTCATAGGACCCCATCGACGGACCCGTGCCGCAGGCATCCGCGTAGCCGATGCACGCCGTCCAATCCACCGGGTAGCTCGGGTCCGCCTTGAGCTTCTCCCACGCCAGGGTGTTGCCCAGCACGGAGAGGATGTCGCGGCGGATCGTCCGGCTCGCGCCCTTGTAGGTGTCATAGAGCTCCTCGAGCATCGCGTCCGTGCCGCTCGTGGACACGCCCCGCTCCGCGCGCAGCGCCTTCATGAGCGCCGCATCCACCGCCGTGACAGGCACCGTCCCCGGAAGCGCCGAACCGTCGAAGGCCACATCCGGCATATCGCTGCGGGCGCGGAGCCCCTTCCAGGCGCTGTCGCGCTTGTCGGACAGCGTCGGCTCCACCGACGCCGCGGAGCGCAGCACCGTCGGGTTCGCCAGCGCGGGCAGTCCCAACGCGCTCGGAAGTTGACCGCCCAGGCTGACGTTGGGGATGGGTCGGTCCGGGAAGCGCTGAGCCATGGCGTTCGCGATGACGGCTTGCACCGCCGGGGCTCGGAAGCTCGCGCCCGCCACGCCGCACATGCTGGCGACGATGCCGCTCGTGTGCGCGGCCGTGTTCTGATCCGCGCCCACGAGCAGCGCGGCCTTCTCATAGAGCTTGTACGTGGGGTCCGCCCACGCATAGCCCCACGGCCGGTAGATCTGCTGGTTGTTCACGACAGGGTTCGTGCCCCGCGCGTCGGCGGGGTTCGCCCAGTTCCAGTAGATGGGCCCGCGCAGCCTGCGCACCGGCCCGGGCGCATCCAGGTCCACCGGCGAGCGGTCGAAGTTCTCCACCTGCTCCGGCAGGTAGCCCACGGGAATGACGCCGCCCTGCGCGGGGGGAATGAACTTGTTGATACCGGCGCGGGACAGCGGGGAGAAGAAGCTCTCCCAGTGCAGACCTCCGTCCAGCCAGATGCCCAGGAGCTTGGTGGGGCGTCCCGAAGCGGGCGCGGCCGAGGCCGTGGACAGCCCGAAGCGCGCCATGAGTCCCAGTTGCGTGGCCCCGAGGGCCAGCTCGAACAGCTTGCGGCGAGAGAGCTTCATGGGGTGCCCCTTCAGTAGAAGATCCAGTGCGGGTGACGGATGAAGTACGAGCACACGCCCACCCAGGCGGGCTCGGTGTCCGTCGGTGTCGAGAGCGGCACGAAGACATCCGCGTAGAGCGCGTCCACCTGCGCGTCGGAGAAGCGCTCGCCCAGGAAGTGCAGGGACCAGCGGCGCAGCGTGGCCTTCACCTCCACGGGGTCCGCGGTGCGCTGCGTGCCCGCCGGGAAGAGCGCCACGTTGCCCGTCTTGGCCAGCGCCAGACGGCACCACCGCTGGGACACCTGCGTCAGCGTGAGCGCGAACGTGGGGGAGGCGCTCCGGTCCGACGAGGTCTGGTTCATCACCGAGCCTCCGCCCAGCCCATAGAAGCGCTCGGCGGGGGGCTGCTGCCGCGGGGCCGGCACGGCGTCCGGCGGCTGCAGCGGGTAGAGGTCGTCACTGCGCTGCTCCGCCATCGGGATGCCGAACTCCGTCGCGGAGCTGAAGAAGTCGTCGTGGCCGAGTCCCAGCTGCTGGTACAGCGCCCGCTGCACCTGGGTCGCGTTCATGCGGGTGATGCGCGACGCATCGGGGTCGGGGCGCTCATCGCGCTGCTGCGCGGCGAGCCCCTGCACCCACGCGCGGACCTCCGCCACGGTCAGCGTCGCCGTGCCTTCCGAGACGAGCTGGGCGTAGGACTTCTCCCCGATGGGCATCTGCTTGAAGGCGGCATTGCCCCGGCCTTCCAGCAGGCGGATCAGCTCGCTGTCATCCGGGCTGCCCGCCTTCACCAGCCGGGCATCGGAGACCAGGAGGCTCTGGAACGCGTCCGTGGAAGCGAAGTACCCGCGCGCGCCCTGCGCGTGGCAGCCCTCACAGTGCGGATTGAGGCCCTGCATGATGCGCACGGTTTCGGAGCTGGCTGGGGTGCCGCAGGCGTTCTGGGCCTGGGTGGTGGGATTGGACGCGGTGCCGTCCCTGCCGCACGCGAGCGCCACGGGAAGCACAAGCAGGAGGAGTGCGAAGCGGTTCATGTCAGCGCCCCCGCTGGAAGAGGTTGGACTGCGTGAGGGATTTGACGAACGGGCGGACCTTGCGGCCTTGCGCGATGAAGCGCGCCACCTGCGCGTCCAGGTAGCCCGCCTCCCGCGCCGGGTCGATGTCGCGTCCCAGCACCTGCGCATGGAGGTGCCGCACCACGCAGCGATCGAACGCCCCCGCCGCGACGATGAGCTTGGCGAAGCCGAGCGGGCCCACCGTCCCGTCCCCCACCTGCCCCAGCAGCGTCTGATCCGGAGGGAGGAAGTCGAGGAAGACGGCCTCGGGGTTCACCTGCTCCTGGGCCTCGGTGATGGGTGTGAGCAGCGTGTCGGCCGTGTACCAGCGGTTCCAGTGGCTGAACGGATCTCCGCCGTAGGGGTACACGCCCTTGCGCCACTGGATGGGCCAATGCCAGGTGGTGCCCACGCCGGGCATCAGGTACTTCGCGCCATGGCCCTCGGACGCCGAGCCCTGCTTCGCGAAGCGCTTGAAGTGGATGGCCGCGGGGTCGAGCCGGCGGTGGCAGTGCTGGCAGGGCCCTTCCGTGCCCGGGTCGCGGCGGTACTCGTTGAACTTCTGTCCCAGGGGCGGAGAGAGGACCTCGCACGCCAACGTCTCCAGGGCCCGCGCACCGCGCACGCGCTCGCGCGGATAGCCCGCGAGGAACCCGATGCTGGTGAGCATGCCCGCGGCCGGAATGCCCCGCGAGGGATCCGCCTGGATGCGAGGGTCGTAACGATAGTCGCGCTCGGCGAGGAGGAAGGGATTGCGCGCGGGGATCTGATACTCGCGCCAGGCGAGCGGATCCCCCGGTGCGTGTTCCGGATCCACCGGCTCCCCCAAGAAGCGCGACGGCCGCCACCAGGAGTCGTCGTCGAGCAGCCCGGTCGCGCCGCCCTCCAGGCCCTGCATCACGTACGCGGCCTGCAGCCGGGTGGGCGCGACGGAGTACGTGCCGAGGATGAGGTCCGTCACCGGCCGGTCGTGCCACGCGAGATGGGCGAAGAGGCGCGCGGGCTCCTCGGACACGAGCCGCCGCTGGCCGTGCTCGGCGTAGTGCAGGTAGTCCTCCCAGCCGGCGTACTGCTGGAAGTCGGCGTGGCAGCGCACGGCGCTGGGGCCGCAGCCGCAGGTGCCCACCGGACCGGCGGTGGCGCAGACAAGGGGCACGGGGGTGCCGTTGACGGATCCGGTGCCCGTGGCGGAGGTGTTGGCCGCGGCCCCCACCAGCGTCACCGTGGTGCCCGGCGCCCACCACGGCTCCACGGTGAGCTCCTCCACGGGCGTGCCATCCGCCTTCACCCCGCTGCAGGCGGTGTCTTCGCCTCGGAAGTACTTCCAGGCGCCGGCCTTCGCGGTGCCCGCGGGGCAGCGCTGGATGGACCGCTGCTGCTGCACGCCGTACTCCGGCGCGTCAGCGGTGCGAGGCACGAGCGGGATGTTGAACCAGTCGCGCGCCTGCTCGAACATCGTCCGGTAGAACGCGGGCTGCCCGAGCGTCGTGTCGACGAAGTGCTCCACGAAGGCCCGCTGCGAGGCGTCGTCGCCCGCGGCCTCGAGCGCGGCGAACTCCTCGTCCGTCGGGGGCGTCCCGCGCAGCGCGAGCGAGGCCCGCCGCAAGAGCCGGCTGGGGGCGAGCATGTCGTTCTTCTCGCCCGCGTCGGGGTCACCGGAGGGCGCAGGGTCCTCACACCCTGCGTCCGTCGAGCCTGACGGATCCACGTCATTGTCGGACGGCCCACCCACCACACCGGTGCAGGCCGTCCAGAGGACGAGGAGCAGGGCCCATCCCGTGGAGCGTCGCCAGGTGCCAGGTGCCGTCGCGTCGCGCGAAGTCATGCGCCGCCGCAAGGCAATGCGTGTGCCAGATGCCCGACACTGCGGGGCTTCCATCTCTCGCTCCAAGAGAGCGCGCGCGGCCAAGGGAACCGCGATGAATGGCGATGGCTCTCCCCCACACAGTGAGGCCCGCGCCCCCCATTGTCACCCCGCCGTGCCTTCATGCTGTCGCCCTGCCAGCGGCGCGCTGCCACCCGTGGTCGAGATGATGCGGAGGGTGCTTTCCCTAGCATCTCCTCCGGTGACCGGACGTCTCCGGTCCAGGGGGAGCCAGAATGAAGCAGACACGCGGATTCGCCGTTGCCATGGCTGTGACCACCTTGCTCACGGGAGCGCCCGACGTCCTGGCCCGGGACACGGTTCCATCCAACGTGGAACCCAAGGTGATCTTCAAGTCCGGTCACGCCGTCCGGTGCGGGGACACCCTCACCCAGCACACGCTTCTCACGCAGGATCTCAACTGCCCGGGCTCGGCGCCCTTCGCGCTCCGGGTCGTGGGCGCAGGCATCGTCCTCGACCTGGGTGGCCACACCGTGCGCCGCACCGGGACGACGACTACCGAAACACCGGGCATCGAACTCCAGGCCAACAGCATGGTGCGCAATGGCACGGTTCAGGGATTCGGCCGGGGCATCGCCACGCCTGAAGGCTCGGACGCTTCGAACGTGCGACTCCACAAGCTCGCGCTCGTCGACAACTACGTGGGTGTCTACAACGCTGCCACCACGAACTTCCTCATCACGGAGTGCCGCGTGAGCGGAAGCGTCACCGGGCTGAGCCGTGAGTTCGACGCGTCCAGCGGCAGCTTCGACGTGAGGTCGTCGGTGTTCACCGGCAACAGGCTCGCGATGCTCGCGGACTACCACGACATCGACGTGCTCGACTCCACGTTCACGTCCAACGAGAGCGTCATCTACTGCTGGGAAGGCCGCGTCCGCTTCAGGTCGAGCACGATCGCGTGGAATAACGCCGTGGGCTCGATCCCCAACGACGGTGACGGCCCCCGGGCCTGCGAGGAGATGCGCTTCGAGAACACGCTCATCGCGAACAACGCCACGATCGCGCCCTACTCGATTCCCGTCTGGGAGCCGTACAAGCTGTCGATGCTCGACACGCTGGTCGTCAACAACGGCACGGGGCTCCAGGCCACGGCCCTGACCGTCTACATCGACGGCAACACCTTCTATGACAACGCGGGCGGCCTGACCCTGTCCGACCGCGAAGGGCCCGCCGGTGGCACGCTCACGGGCATCGTCCGAGGCAACGAGTTCCTCAGCAACGACGGGGACGGACTCCGGGTGGAGCCGCCCAGCACCCCCACGGTGATCAACAACGTCGCCCTGGGCAATGCGGGCTTCGGCATCTACGCGCCCACCGCCTTCGACGGCGGCGGGAACGTCGCGCGCAACAACACCGCGGGCGACTGCGTGGGCATCGTCTGCGCCATGTACTGACGTCCCAGCCCGTGGCGGCGCACTTCGGCTGTCCTGGCTGGAACAATTCACCTCCAGATACCTGCACACACCCGGGGCGCCTTGAGGCGCACCTGGGGCGTTTCACTAGCGTGGCCTCCGTTCATTCCACCCCGGAGGTCGCGACATGGAAGAGGAACGCGGAAGGGCCTGGGTGCCCTGGCTGGTGACGGCGCTGGTGGCGGTGCTCGCGGGCCTGGTGCTCTATCTGTCGCATCGCAGCACGACCCGCGCGGACGCGGAGGCGGCGGCTGCCACTGCCAAGGCGAACGAAGCAGACGCCGCGAAGCAGCAGCTGGAGTCGAAGCTGGCCGCGCTGGAGGCGGAACACACGAAGCTGACCACGGAGAAGGATCAGCTCAACGCGGAGAAGGAACAGCTCAGCCAGACGGTGCAGGAGCAGGAAGCGGAGCTCAGCCGGCTCAAGGCCACCTACGAGGACCTCCAGGACAAGCTGAAGAAGGAGATCGCCGAGGGCGCCATCCGCCTGTCCCAGGACGGAGGCCGCCTCCAGGTGGACCTGGTCGACAAGGTCCTCTTCGATTCAGGCGACGCCAGCATCAGCACTCGCGGCCAGGAGGTCCTCACCCGCCTGGGCGGCGTGCTGTCCAAGGTGGATGACAAGCTCATCCAGGTGTCGGGCCACACCGACGACTCGCCCCCCACGCAGAAGCTCCAGGCCACGTTCCCCACCAACTGGGAACTGTCCGTCGCGCGCGCCGTCAACGTGGTCCGCTTCCTCCAGGAGAAGGGCGGCGTGCCCGCGAAGCGCATGCTCGCGGCCGGCTACGGCGACACGCGGCCCCTGGGGGCCAATGCCTCGCCGCAGGGCCGTGCGCGCAACCGCCGCATCGAGTTGCTGTTGATTCCGGAGCTGGCCGCGAAGAGAAACACCGCCATCGCGAAAGCAGCGGCCCCCTCGAAGGCGACGCCCGTGAAGGGTGCTCCCGCGAAGGCTGCGGCCACGAAGCCCGCCGTCGGGAAGAAATCCTCGTCCGGCCGGTAGAGGCGCGCGGGCGTTATTCGGAGAGGTGGCGGGCCCTGCCTGCCCCTGTCCTGTCTTCTATCGGTGAATCCGCCAGCTGATGCCCCGGAGGACCGCGTCCTGCTGAGGGGGAACAGGGCTTGTTAGAACAGCCGCGAGCACCTGGCCGTGGTGCTGTCGCTGTTCCCTCGTCGTCGGGTTTCGCCCTCGACATGGCACATCTGGAACTGCTGCGCAGCGTGAAGTGGAAGGACCTGCGGACGCTCTCGACGCGGGAGTTGCTGATTGAGAACAACCTGACCATTCCCTGGTTCGTGTTCTCGATGGTGCTGGCGTACTTCGAGCACTACGCGCTCGCCCTGCCCTTCTCCGCCTTCTACTTCCTCACGGGCCTGAGACAGGTGCACAACGGCTTCCACCGCGCCCTGGGCACGAACAAATTCCTGACGTGGCTCACGCTGTATCTCAACAGCGTGCTGATGATGGCCTCACTCCACGCGGTGAAGTTCAACCACCTGAGACATCACCGGTACACCCTGGCGGAGGAGGACTACGAAGGAAAGTCAGCGGGCATGTCGTGGTACGGCGCCATCCTGTACGGCCCCGTCCACATGTTCCTGATCCACAAGGTGACCCTCCAGAAGGGAGACACGAAGTACCGCTGGAACGTCCTCTTCGAGCTGGCCTCCATCGCCGTCTTCGTCATCGGCGTCTTCCACCTGCGGCTTCACTTCCTCATCTACCACGTCGGGGTGATGGTCCTTGGCGAGTGCCTGATGGCCTTCTTCGCCGTGTGGACCGTGCATCACGACACGCAGGACGACCCCACGATTGCGAGAACCCAGCGCACCGGCTGGAAGAACCTGCTCACGTTCAGCATGTTCTATCACCTGGAGCACCACCTCTTCCCGGCGGTCCCCACCATCAAGCTGCCGGAACTGGCGAAGCGCCTGGACGCGGCGCTTCCCGAAATGCAGAAGCGTGAGACCTTCTAGTACGACTTGGTCACATCCGAGAGGGCAGCTCAGGCGGAGCTCTGGGGTTGATGGCCGTGTTGCAGAGGGGGCAGATGCCAATCTGCCTGAGGAGAAGGGGCTGCAACGCGCGTCGTACCATCGGTAG